>NZ_BAAFZI010000069.1:0-9068 GCF_045862175.1 Lacticaseibacillus salsurae
GGTCTGGTAACTTGAGGCACTGATTGGCAAGTTGCCTAAAGTTGATACGATGAAGAAACTCTTGGAACAAAACGAGCCCGGCGTCATTTGAAAGTTGACCGCCGTCGGCGGTCATAGTCACATTGGTATTGCATTGCAGGGATAAGCTGGTTAAAGTTGAGATGGTGTGAAGCCTCGCTTTCGTGATGGTTTTCATCGACTCAACCTTAGCATATAGGCGCACCCAATGGGTGAAACACCAAAGCAGCGCAGTCCCGTGTGAATCATGGGATTGCGCTGCTTTTTTGAAATTCTATGAATAATCCAGGTTATATGTGTGGGATGAACCGCTGAATTATTTGGACTTGTTCAACCAAGATCAGCTGGCCCAAAGCATTTTGGCCGCCAAGCCGACGCTCTTGTTTGTGGAACATGACCAAGCCTTTGTTAAGCGAGTCGCTACCAAAGTGATCACATTGAACCATGCGTGACTAATGGCCCATGACGTGGTATTCTTGAAAGCGAATGCATTTTTACTTTTGGCGCAAGTCGGAAAGCAGGTGGCCTATGGCGTCGCATGATCGCTCCACTTGGCGCTGGTTGCTGATACTGGTGGTGGTATTTGCCGCCGTGTTTGCAACCACGCGCTATTTCATCACCAATACCATTGTCGATGGCAACTCGATGCAACCGACCTTGCAATCCAACCAGCGCTTGGTGGCGATCAAACACCGCCAGCCGAAACGCTTTGATATCATCGTGTTGACTGAACCAGTGCCACCACACGCGTTATTCATCAAACGGGTGATCGGCTTGCCAGGCGACACGATCAAAGTCCAAGGCGATCAGCTGTGGCTCAATGGCCAACGCGTCCATGAGCCTTACCTCAATGCCGCCTTTGCGCAAAAAGAGCTGGCGCGCTTTCAAACCAAACGTCCCACCAAAAACTTCACTGCAGATTTTTCTTTGGCGACGTTAAAAACCACCCAAACCACTAAAGTCCCAGCAGGGCATTACTTTGTCATGGGGGATAACCGCTTGGTTTCATTTGATAGCCGCGGCTTTGGCTTTGTTTCCAAAGCTGCCGTGCAATCAGTGGTGGTATGGCGCTATTGGCCGATCGATCAAATGCAGCGTTTTTAAAAAACCGTAACCAAGACATCATTAAAGTTCACGAAATAGCCACGATTATTACAGAGACGTCCGAGCCAAAAAGCAACGCATTTGCGCAGAAGAGGCCTGCCAAGCAAATCCTAAGTTCGGGATTTACTCGGCAGGCCTCTTCTACTCGGTGCTTTGACCGCTTTGTGGCTCAGCCGCTGATGTTTTTATTCGGTGGCTTTTAACGCAGATACCATATCCACATGTTGCAAGCGTTTGTGGGTGACTAAAATCACCACGCCGGTAAACACTGCCATCAACACTGCAGCGGCGACATACCCTGGCCAGTGGATGGTCAACGGGAACATCACTTGCGCCGTGGTGGCTTGGCGCAAAATGTACCACGTCAACGCATTGCCGACGCCATAGCCAAACACGATGCCAATAGCGGTCAAAACGATATTTTCCCGCGACACATACATCGTGACTTCGCGATCATAAAAGCCTAACACTTTCACTGTCGACAACTCACGGATGCGCTCTGAGACGTTGATATTGGTCAAATTATACATCACCACAAATGACAATAACCCAGACATCACAATAAAGATCATTACCACTGGATTTAAGGTGCTGGACATGTTGTCGATCGACGTCTTTTGATCGGCCACAAAACTGGTGCCTAACACTGCCTCAGATTGCAACAAGCGATGCGCCAAGGTGTTACGCTGGTGATCACTTTGCGCCTTTAAGCGCACCAATAAGGCATTGCTTTTGGCGGTTTTCTGCCATGCTTGTTGATAAGCGGCGGCACTTAAGTACAAGTAGTCGCCGATATAGTTGCGCGTGATCGCGGCAATCTTCAGCGACACGCGCTTGCCACCCGTTAAGGTGACCGCCACATGATCGCCAACTTTGGCGCCGAGCAATGTCGCGGTTTTTTGCGAGATCACAGCACCTTGTTGGGGAAGCTTAATAGGTTGGCCTTTAGGCGTGCTTAAGTGGATGTAGTGCGCAAAATCATCGGTTTTTGGGGTGAAGACGTTGACTGAGGCCACACTTTCATCCCCAAAGCGCACTTTGGCGGTGTCAGCCATCACTTTGGTACTGCTTTGATACTTGGCATCATCGGCTAATACTGCTTGGGCTTTGGCAGCTGAGCCTTTCAGCGATACCACAGCTTGATACTTGACGATATCGCCATATTGCCGCGTGCCACTGGCGATGATCGAATCTCTGATCCCAAATCCAGTCAAGATCAATGCACAGCCGCCAGCAATGCCGATGATCGACATCACCATGCGACTTTTATAGCGGAATAAGTTGCGATAAGAGACTTTTTGATTGAAGTTCAAACGCGACCATAATGGCGTGATGCGCTCGAGCAAAATGCGCTTGGCAGATTTAGGCGCTTTAGGCAACATCAACGCTGCTGGGCCTTCTTGTAACTCGCGGCGCACCACAATGGCGGCTGCCCCAACGGTTGCCACCAACGAAAAGGCTAACGCCAACGCTGAAGAGCCCCATTGCAAGCGGACAGTGGCGATCATCGGGATGGTTTGCCCATACAAGGCCAAAATAAACCGCGGCAAGGTTTCATTGCCAAACAACAATCCAAATACCCCACCAACGATCGCGGCAATCAAAGCATATTCTAAGTAGTTTTTAGCGATGGCCCATTTGCCATAGCCTAATGCTTTAAACGTCCCGATCTGCCCGCGCGCTTCTTCCACCATGCGCGTGATCGTGGTAAACGTGATCAACGCTGCGATCAAAAAGAAGAACACCGGAAAGACATTGGCGATGGCAGCGATCCGTTCGCTGGATTCGCCATATGCGGAAAATCCTGGCAGATCCGAGCGGTCTTGGTAAGTATAAGTGGTTTTGGTTTGTTTTTTAGCCGTTTGCTTGGCGGCATCGAGTTTGGCTTGCGCGGTTTTGAGCTGCGCGAGTTGTTGATCGATCGCTGGGGTGGTGGTGACTTGCCCACCACTGGCTTGTTTGACTTGCGCTTGCGCTTGAGTCAACTGCTGAGTGGCAGCCGCCAACTTGGCTGATTCTGGCGCGATTTTGGCTAAAGCTTGTTGATATAAAGCGTCGCTGCGCGTTGTCGCTCGCTTGTTAAAAATGGCTTTAAGTGCTTTTTGCTTGTGGTCACGGGCTTTTTTGTAGCGGCTGGCATAAGTATTGTGACCTTGGATGCCTTTAAAGCGCACGGACAACAAGCTGGCTGGAATCGTCAGTTGACTTTGCGGCACATAAGCAAAGAATCTCACGGTGCCATCGCCAACATTGGCGGCTCCGCGCAAGCCGTTATCGATATATTGCGGCGAATCAGCAAACCCCACAATGGTGTAAGTGCGCCGCTTTAACGCACTGGTGTTGCCAAAAGTGAAGTGTTGCCCTAATTTGTAGTTGTACTCAGTTTTAGCGCGTTTATCCAATACCACTTGCGTCGCCGACTGAGGCAAATGCCCAGCCGTCACCGTCAACTGGTTCAACTGAGCTTTTCGATCAAAACCATATAACGCCACTGCTAAGGCGTTGCGGCCGCCAGTGGCATAGGTGAACTTGGTGGCTTCGGCTTGGGCGCCAGCGACTTTTTCAGCAGCTTTGATATCACTTGGCGTAAAGCCAGTGGTGCTCATCAGTTGCACATCGCTGAGTTTGGCTTTTTGCACGGTGGTGGTCAAGGACTCATTGAGCCCAGGTCCCGCGGCGCGCACGCCGACAAAGATCAAACACCCCATAAAAATGATCAAAATGATCGCAATAAAGCGGCCGCGTGAAGCGCGGATCTCCCGCCAAAGATTCTTGGTCATTGGTTTCATGGCGCTCACCACTCGATCTTTGCGACTGGTGTCGGATGGGCATTGTCTTCCACCGAGCGCACTTTGGCATCATTGATATGGATCACCCGATCAGCCATTTTGGCCAAAGCCGCATTGTGGGTGATGATCAACACGGTTTTGTTGGCTTTACGCGACGCATCTTGAAGCAGTTGCAGCACTTGTTTGCCGGTTTCATAATCCAAAGCGCCAGTGGGTTCATCGCACAACAACAACTTGGGGTTCTTGGCTAACGCGCGGGCAATGGCGACGCGCTGTTGTTCCCCACCAGAAAGTTGTGACGGGAAGTTATCCAAGCGGGCCCCTAAGCCGACTTTGACCAAAGTTTCTTCAGCATCTAAGGCATCGTCGACGATCGAGTTGGCTAATTCGACATTTTCTTTGGTGGTCAAATTCGGCACCAAGTTGTAAAACTGAAACACGAACCCGACGCTATGGCGGCGATATTCAGTCAGTTGCTTATCAGAAAAGTTGGCAATATCGACCCCATCGATCAACACTTCCCCACTAGTGGGCGTGTCCATCCCGCCTAAAATGTTCAATACCGTGGACTTGCCGGCACCAGAAGGTCCTAAGATCACTGTTAGCTGGCCTTGTTCACACTCAAAACTCAGATCGTGATTGGCGTCGATTTTGGTTTCGCCCATTTGATAGGTTTTAAATTCATGTTTGACTTCGATATATGCCACGTTGCGTTCGCCCTTTCTTGTTTCGTCATTGTGCTTATTATCGCGCTGTGAGAAAATGAGCTCAACCACAAATAATCGTCACAACGTTATTAAATGCACATATTTTGAAAAAGTGTTGGAAGGATGCTTATGGTCGGAATCAAAAATAACCGGCGCGTGCAACAAACGCGCACTCAACTCAAAGATGCCTTGCTGACTTTGCTTGCAGATCACAGCTTAGCCAACATCACGGTCACCGCCATTTGCCAAACAGCAGATGTCAATCGCGGGACCTTTTATGCCCATTATGACAATCCAGCCACATTGTTTGCGGCGATCGAAGAAGACCTCACTTGCCAAGTGACGCCGTTGATCGACGCAACCTCGCCAACGCTGAGCTGGTTGCCCCAAGTGTTGACGGTGATCCAACAACAAGACAGCGCCTCCGCCATTATTTTGGCGAACTTACAACACAGCAAAGTGCTACAAACGATCTTACAGCCGATGCGCGCACAAACCTTGAAACGCTACCAAGATCGCTTTGATACGCGTGATGCGGCAGTGTTGAATTATTATTTTGAGTTCTACTACAGCGGCGCGATCTCAGTGATCTCGCAGTGGCTGGCCAACGGCGCCAAAGAATCGCCGCAACAGATCGCCGTGATCATTGACAATGTTTCTGAATTTGGGCAATAAAAAAACCGCCTTGACGAATGTCAAAGCGGTTTTTTCAGTTAAAAGCTATAAATTACAGCTTGTTAACGTTAGCAGCCTGAGGCCCACGATCGGATTGTTCGATATCGTAGGAAACAGCTTGGCCTTCGTCAAGAGTCTTGTAACCGTCGCCTTGGATAGCGGAGAAGTGTACAAATACGTCTTGGCCATCTTGGCCTGTGATGAAGCCGTAACCTTTGTCTGCGTTAAACCATTTTACTGTGCCTTGTTGCATATGAATGAATCTCCTTTATAAACCTTAATACAGTGACAAACAACGGTAATCTCGAAAGGAAAATTCATCATGCATGACACAATAATTCTCGCTTCTGTTAATTACTTGAACCTAGTATACCACAAAATCCGCCATCCGCCTAATCTTTTGCAATGATGATCAAACATCTTTCGACAAAAGCGCTGCCATGATCGGCTTTTATCCCAATAAAAAGCGCCTTGAAAGCGACATTGCTCACCGAATGTCCCTTCAAAGCGCCGATATCACCGCTTATGTTTCAGTTTGAAGAAATTACCAACCTTGCGCAGTCATGGCATCAGCCACTTTGGTGAAACCAGCGATGTTGGCGCCGGCTAAGTAGTCACCTTCAACGCCATATTCTTTGGCGGCCGCCACAGAATTGGCAAACAAGGTTTCCATGATGGTCTTTAACTCGCCATCAACAGTGTCGAAGCTGTCAGAGGCGCGGCGGGAGTTTTGCCCCATTTCCAAAGCGGAAACCGCAACGCCACCAGCATTGGCGGCTTTGGCTGGTCCATAGAAAATGCCGTGGGCTTGATAATCAGCGATCGCTTCAGGAGTTGATGGCATGTTCGCCCCTTCAGCAACCGCAATGGCGCCGTTTGCGCGTAACTTGGCTGCTTGTTGCCCGTTGATCTCATTTTGCGTGGCACATGGTAACGCCACATCATACTTGATGTCAGCGTCCCATACCGAGCCTTCATGGTAGGTGGCGCTAGGTTTGCGCTTGGCATATTCGCTGATGCGCGCACGTTCGACTTCTTTGATCTGCTTCAACAGTTCAAAGTCGATACCGGCTTCATCATAGACATAACCATTGGAATCTGATGCGGTGAGGACTTTGGCACCGTACTGTTCAGCCTTTTGTGTGGCGTAAATGGCCACATTGCCGGCACCAGAGATCACAATGCGCTTGCCTGCCAATTCTTGGCCATTTTCTTGAAGCATCGCATTGGTGTAGTACAACAAGCCATAGCCAGTGGCTTCAGTGCGGGCTAACGAACCACCATAGCTTAAGCCTTTACCAGTCAAAATGCCGCGTTCAGCCCCATGCAGGCGCTTGTACATACCATATAAGTAGCCGATCTCACGGCCGCCAACGCCGATGTCGCCAGCGGGCACATCCAGATCCAAGCCGATATGGCGATGTAATTCGATCATGAAGGATTGGCAAAAACGCATGATCTCATTGTCAGATTTGCCTTTGGGATCAAAATCAGAGCCGCCTTTGCCGCCGCCGATCGGCAAACCAGTCAAAGAGTTTTTGAAGATCTGTTCAAAACCTAAGAACTTCACGATCGACAAGTTGACGGAAGGGTGAAGCCGCAAACCACCTTTGTAAGGGCCAATGGCAGAATTGAACTGGACGCGAAAACCGCGGTTGACTTGCATGTTGCCGGCATCATCGACCCACGGCACTTGAAATTGGATCGCCCGATCAGGTTCTGTGATCCGTGCTAACACGTTAGCTTTGATATATTCAGGGTGTTTTTCAAAAACCGGCGTGATGGTATTAAAGAAGTTAGACACGGCTTCTTGGAATTCTGGTTGGTTCGGGTCGCGCTGTTGGATCTTAGCGCGCACTGCTGCGATATAGTCAGTTGCTTCTGTCATATTTGATCACCTTTCTTGATTAAGATACCATGATAGCTTATCACATAAAATGAGATTGCGATGAGCTTATAAGTTTTTGATAGTAAAAAAGATAGCCATCGCCAATAGTTCCTTGTTATTGTATCACCTTTTTGTGTCTTGCAGCGATGCAATCGCATACATTTGTTGTGAGATAAGAAAACAGACAGCCATGCACAATGACTGTCTGTCGCTAACTTACTTTTGTTTGTCTAAAACCGAATGATGCATGCCATAAGCGAGATAAACGATCACGCCGATCACAAACCACACCCCAGAATACAGCTTGGCTTGAATATCCAGCCCTAAAAAGACGATCAACGCCCCGATAAAAGCCAACGCCGGCATCACCGGATACCAAGGCATTTTAAACGCCGGATCGGCGATATCTTTGCCTTCGCGAGGCCGCAAGCGATAGATTCCCAAACTGACGAACATAAAGGCGATCAACGTACCTGCTGAGATCAGTTGGGACAAGAAATCAAATGGAAACAACGCACCGATGATCACGCCGATCACCGTTAATGCCAACAGCGCATGATTGGGTTGGCCTTTTTTAGGCGTGAGCTTACCTAATGTTTTAGGCAACATGCCGTCGCGTCCAAAGCTATACAACAAGCGGCTGCCTGCCATCATCATGCCGATCAAGGCCGTGAACATCCCGATCACCGCCACAGATTCGATCACTGTTGCTGCCAGCCGGTGGCCGGATTGGCGCAACGCCCACCCGACTGGCTCAGCGTTGCCAGCATAAGCGGAGTATTTGAACATCCCCACTAATACCAACGATACAGCCATAAACAAGATCACCGCGACGATCAAGCTGCCGATGATCCCACGCGGCATGGTTTTTTCTGGATCTTTGGCTTCAGCAGAGTTGGCGGCGATCGAATCAAAGCCGATATAAGCCAAGAAGATCGTACTCATCCCCGCGTAGATCCCTTTCCACCCACCAAACGCCGATCCGTCAGCGTTGACGTGATAAGCCGGAATAAATGGCACGTAGTTACTTGGATGGATCGCCGTTAAGCCAATGGCGATAAACGCTAAGATCGCCAAGACTTTCAACACGACTAAAATGTTTTCCACCCGCGCGGCTTCACTGACCCCACGCGACAACAGCCATGCCACTAATAAGATCACCAAAGTGGCCACCAAGTCGATCACCCCGCCGTGATGACCTAGCGGGTTCGCTAAGGCGTTGGGCACGACCAACCCAAAACTGGCCAGCAAGCCGCGGAAATTCGCCGACAGTCCCGAGGCCACAAACGCCACGGCAATGAAATATTCTGCCAATAGCGCCCAGCCGGCGATCCAGCCGAACACTTCGCCAAATACCACATTGATCCAGGAATACGCCGACCCGGCAAAAGGCATCGCTGCAGCCATTTCCGCATATGCAAAAGCCACTAAGCCAGCGACGATTGCGGCGCCTAAACAACTTAGCGCCACTGCCGGTCCAGCATGGTCAGCTGCCACCACCCCTGGTAGCGTAAATATCGTCGTCGAAACGATCGTCCCGACGCCTAACGCCAAGAAATCTTTGACGCCTAAGACGCGCTTCAAGTGAGAATCTTTATCTTCATAGACACTAGGATCTTCTTTTTGAAGCATCCGGGTGAACAGCTGACGCATTAGTGGCCTCCTAAATTAGCAATACTTGAGATTATGAGAAACGCTCTCAATATTATTCTATTTATTGCCACAAATGTCAACTGCTTTCACGCCGCAAAAAAAGGCTGTGTCGTTCGCCAGCGATAAAGTCTTAAGTAAGAAGTAACCGACTTTGTCCAACCCACACCCTCTGTGGCATTATTAATGCTTTAGGAGGGATTCACATGAAAGAGGTTGTCCTAACCATGAAAGAGG
>NZ_BAAFZI010000070.1:0-8274 GCF_045862175.1 Lacticaseibacillus salsurae
TTGTATTCCTTGTTACAGCGATGAGCTTCTCTAGAGATTGTGCTAACACTGCGATTTAAGCGCGTCGCTATTTCATGAAAAGATAGTCCAAGTTGGATAAAAGACTCTATACGACCGCGTTCAATAGCTGTAAGCTGATTGTAATGGCTCATTAGGAAACCTCCGTATGATGATGTTCTCGACAAACAACATTCTACACTGTCTCCTAGTGGGTCAGTCTTTTTTCTTAGTGTTCCACTTCAATTGTAAATTCAAGTGGACAAAATTCGCATCGGTTCATTATCACAGTTAGTTTAAAAATGTAGACATTATGTCCAATCGTCGGCTTAAACTGGTATGATTAAAGTTATTTTAGAATAGATGAAATTTAATCGAATCATACTATCCTAAAGGCGTCTGTATGATTGTGATTTGGTATGAATTGGTGGTCGAATACTGTGTCAGAAAAAAAGAAAACTCGAAATAATTGGTTATATGGGTTGTGCCTTTTGATTGTGATCGGCGCAACGGCATCATACTATTTACTATATGGCCCTAAAGGGGTGCTGTTGAGCACGCTCAATCCGCAACAACCAGGGTTAAAGTGGTTGGTCAGCATTTGCCTACGCTATGGGTTAAGCATTTTGCGAGATGCAGGCATCTTTTGGGTATTAGGCTTGTTATATCGTCAAATGCCTAAGGTGAGTGATGCCATTTCGTTTTGGGTTTGGGCAATCTTTAGTGGTGCCGCTGTCGCCTTGTTCAGCTACGTGATTAATGTTCCAATCACCAAAACTGCATTGTATCAACAGCTATTTCCAGTGACCAACAACGGGACCCCATTGATCATTGGTGGCGTCTGCTTGTTGCTTGTGCATCCTTATTTACGCCGTTTTGCTAGCGATAAACGTGTGCAGTGGGTATTACTTGCGACATTATGGTTGCCATTATTATTCAACACGGATCCGTTCTTATTCAACCAAGGTGATCAAGGGCTCAGCATAACGGCGATTGTGTGGATGGGCATGCTTGCGGCCAATACAGTCAGGACGCAAAACAAGCATCAGTGGCTACAGGCACTTTGGGTGATTGGCGGGATTGCATCCGTGTTGGTCATGTTTGCCATTGAATATTATGGCGGTATCGGCTTTTCTCGAGCCAGTCGCTTTATTGGCGTGATGTCGCCGTTTACGATCCTGCCGGCATTGGCTGTCACGCGGTTATTTATTGGGCGTAGGGCAACCGATCGTAAAATTTCTTCTAGTGAAGCCACGGTTGGGTTGACCCTGATTAGCTTGACGATGATCATTGGCACCAATAGTTTTAGTGCGTTTAGTAGCGGCTGGATGACTCAAATCAAAGCGCATGTGCCATCACTGGGGATTTTTTGGCTGGTACTCGCTGTGGGTGCCTTATTGGCTTTGGCCTTGGTAGCTGCAGCGGTGGCTGTGTTTATCACGCGCCACTTTTTATCAGGAATTGCCAACAGTTTCTTAGCCGCACCACTGGCACAGGTGATCGATCGTGCCCAGAACTGGCGTCAGGTGCTCAAACAATTCTGGCGTCGGTATGGTCGTGGCATCGGCGCCGTGATTGTCTTGTTGATCGTTCAAATGATTTCAGCGTTGTTGATGAACGATTCTTTAATTGTGACAGACAACATTTGGCAATCTGATCGCACCTTGAACATCTTCAGTTTCATGTTGTCTCAGTTATTTGCTCGCCAAGTTGTCGGGACTTTGATTTTATTGGCAGGCTATTGGGTGGTTTTGGCATTGACGAATCGCTACTGGGTTTCGTTAATTTCTGTCAGTGCCTTTGGCTTATTTTTTGCCGTCGCCAATCGCATCAAAATCAATCTGCGTGCCGAGCCGATCGTGGCGACAGATCTGGCAGAATTGAAACAGGCTTCTGAGATTTTAAGTATGATCTCGATCAAAGTCGTCATTGCTGCCATTGTGGTGCTGGTTGCCCTCGTCACTTTGATCGTCTGGCGTGAGCGTCGTGGTCCCAGTGCGCAACAATCCTGGTGGGTGCGTGGGGCGAAGCTATTAGTTTCCGGCGCCTTTATCTTTTCTCTAGGTAGTTTGAATCATACGACGAATCCTACCCATGTGGCGTTTGAACAGTTTGGGGTGGACATGATGAATATCAACCCCCAACGCTATGCACAATGGTACGGGCCAATTTTGCAATTCATCACGGGCTTGGATACGAAAACGATGGCGACACCAACAGGGTATTCAAAAGCGACTGTGACGAAGTTGGTCAAGAAATATCAGCAAGTCGCAGCTAATATGAATAAGACGCGTACCAATACCACTAAGAACACGACGGTGATTTTCAATTTGTCAGAAAGTTTCTCTGATCCAACTGAGTTATCCAATGTCAAAGTCGATCATGATCCAATTCCATATATTCATCAGTTAGAAAAAGAAACCACATCTGGTAAGATGATGAGCTTTGGCTATGGTGGCGGCACTGCGAACATGGAGTACATGACGTTAACGGGTACCTCAATTGGCGCATTTGATACGACATTAAACACCCCTTATACGCAACTGGTCCCAGGCCTAGTCAGTGCGCCTAACGTTGGTGAAGATTGGGGTTATAGTGCTGCGATTCATCCGTATTCCGGTGGCTTTTACAATCGAGAGGCAGTTTATCGCAAGTTTGATTTCAAAAAGTTCGCATATTTAGGCAGCAAGTATAAGATTTATGATCAAAAGAAGTTAGGCACGTCGCCATACTTATCTGACACAACTGCATATGACAACGCCTTGCATCAGTTGGCCAATCATCGGTCTGCGCAGTTCATGAACTTGATCACGATTCAAAACCATCTGCCATTTTCAGATTGGTATTTAAATAATAGTTATCAGGTGACGGCCACTAAATCCGGGGCGTTTACCTGTTGCGCGGCGCGATATACCGGCCCAATATCAAACAAAAGCGGCGAATTATTTCGACAACGACCATCTGGTCAGCCGAAATAATTCGCCGCTATTTTAATGCACATTAAACCAGCGATTTAAGGTACAAAAACAGGAGTAGCTCCCGTATACTGTTTAACGACGAAGAAAAACAATAAGAAAGAACCGCTCCCTATCTTCATCATACAGGACAAGGCGGCATAGGCAAAGCCCTAATTCAATATCAGAAGAAATATGATGCGTTTGTGGCCAAAGCTCTACGGTCAATCGCATGTCCAACATGCCAGAATACTCTAGGTATTACCCGCCACGGCGCTTATCAGCGCCAGATCTATCTCAACGCAGAAACGCATATTCAAATCAGCGTGACTCGCCTCAGATGTCACGCTTGTTCGCATACCTTTGTCCTATTGCCTGCATCAGTGATCCCGTTCAAACGTTACGTGCTTCAGCTGGTACTCACGGCGCTACGCGTTATCTGGACTAAGTCTGTGTATCACGCGGAACAAAATCTCGGAATAGCAACACGAGCTCTGCGCTACTGGCGGTCACAGTTCCAGACGTGGCATGAAACGCTGTTTTTGAGTCATGAACTCGATCAACTCCAAGACGCGGTGGATGTCGCAGCGAAATATAACCAGCTCCGAGCCGGACGACGTTTTATGCAAATAATTTCGGCATCGGCGCCAAAGTTTCATGCGCTTTGATCAAATCACATAGTTTGCCCTTAATCGTGAAATCCAGGTTCGATAAGCTGGAAACATCTTATGAAATTGAGGTGTTTTAATGGAAATTGAACAGCAAGAGGATATCGCTTTATTTCGCTACAACTTGATTCATCCCATCGTTTCTAACAACGTTCAGCCCGACGGCAGTAAGGCTGCATACATGGCGCGGATTGCGGCAACGGAGTTAGTATTACCCAATGGCAAGCGTGGGCATGTCGGCGTGGGAACGTTAAAGCAATGGGCGACGGATTATCGCAAGCATGGTCTTCGTGGACTCAAGCCTAAACCACGCAAAGACGCTGGCAGTTATCGTAAGCTATCTGACGAACAAAAAGACGAGATCTTGCGTCTGAAATCCGAAGGACCAAATCGGCCCGCCACCGTGATTCGCAAGCGGATGATGATGACCGGATATTTCGCCCAAGGCGCACCATCCGATACGACAATCCAGCGATTTTTGGCGCAGCTGCCAGCGGAGATCAAGAATGCGCACACGGAAGACATGCGGGCGTTTGAAATGGATCATGTCAATGAATTATGGCAAATCGACACGACCCACGGTCCTTTCATCTTAGATGGTGGGCACAAACGTAAAGTTTATATTGTTGGGATCATCGACGATGCCTCACGGTATCTAGTCGGTTGGGGTATGTATTTTGAAGACAATGCGGTCAACGTACAAATGACTCTCAAGCAAGCCATTGCGACATACGGGAAACCACGCCAATTATACGCGGATAATGGTAAGCCTTACGTCAACAAGCAGTTAGCCTTGATCTGTGCCGATTTAGGCATCGGCATTCGTCACGCGGCAGTCTATCATGGCAACCAAAAAGGTAAAATCGAGCGCTGGTTTGGCGTGATGAAGAAGCAATGGATGGCCGACATCAACTACGATGAATTCGAATTGTTAGAAGCGCTACGCGCCAACTTCGCAGAGTATGTGCGAGATCGCAATAACCAAGCTAATCGTAGTCTGGGAACAAACGTCACGCCAGTTGATCGGTTCAGTCTTGAGCCAGAGGCAATCCACAGGGTCTCTAGAACAGTTTTGAACACGGCATTTCTCCATCGCGTCGAACGCAAGGTGGCCAAAGATGGCACGGTCAAAATCAATGGCGCGCAATATGAGACTGGTCGCGCGACTATTGGCCAAAAAGTCACCATTCGCCATCAGCCAGATCTATCCGTTGTCTACCTTGAATGGGAAAATGAGCTGCTCGAAATCAAGCCCGTTAACAAAATCGAAAACGCGCATACCCGTCGGATTCGGATGACGGAAGATGAGGGTTAGTCGAATGGATTACTTGATGTATTATGGCATGAGCGAAAACCCATTCGACAAAACTAGCACGACGATCGTAGAAACCGTCGATCATAAAGAAATGAGTTTTCGCCTCCGGTATCTGACAGAGACCTTAGGTATCGGTTTGTTTACAGGTCATTCCGGGGCGGGAAAGACCTTAATCTTGCGAGATTTCGCTCGACACTTAAACCCGAATCGTTTCAAAGTCTACTACTTGCCATTAAGTACCGTTACCGTAGGTGACTTTTATAATCAACTGGCCGTTGCGTTGGGATTAGAGCCGGCATTTCGCAAGGCCACTAAATTCAAACAGATCCAAGAACGGATCGCGGAGCTGTACGACATCGAGCACGTGATTCCGATGTTCATATTGGATGAAGCACAATATCTGAGCGGACCGATTTTCAACGAATTGGTGCTCTTAACCAACTTCGGTATGGATGGGCAACGCAAATGTATCTTTGTGTTGTCAGGGTTACCGATACTCGCACAGATGCTTCAACGTGCACAGTTTGAAGCCTTTCGGCAGCGCATCACGACGAACTATCAGGTCATCGGAATGGCGTATGAGGAAACACGGCGGTATATTCGTGAGAAATTCGCGGCCGTTGGGGTTCACGATGAAATTTTAGGAGAAGAAGCAGTAAAAACCATCTTGAACAGTACCGGTGGCAGTTTGAGACGGCTGGATCTGATTGTGACGCAAAGCCTCATTATTGGCGCCAAACAAGACAAACGGATCATCGACAATGAAGTGATCTATCAAACAAATTCAGAACTCGCATTGATCTAATTGATGAAGGCCGGCCGCAGACGCCGGCCTATTATTATGTGCTCAGTTGCAGCCGGGATAATGTGAGTTTTGGTTACCTAAGAGAATCAAAAACGTCACATTATTTCGGCGCAAATCAAAGGATTCAGGCCGAAATAACGTGACGATAAGACGCCGGAAAAGCGCGCCGCGCGACATTTACCGATAAGACCAGCGTCGACACTTATGTCGAAGGGATCCATTATACGGATCAGGCGGTAAAGGCGTTTAAAGAATCAATTGACAAGATCAACCGACCGATTGTCTGGGTCTTTTATGGGGATCACTTACCAGGTATTTATAATACGTTTGGGAATGATTTGGAAAAATATGAAACCACCTATTTTGTCTATGCGAACAAGTATGCAAGAGCGCATGGCGCGTTGACCAAACAATCGCATGCGGCTTATATTGGTTCCAATGATTTCATTTCACTGGCCTTGCGACAAGGGAACATCAAAGTGAATGCCTACAATGCCTTATTGTCTAAAGTTCAAGCGGACTTACCCGCACAATGGATGAAAGAAGCGAACTCACGTGAAAATCCGTTGACTGGTGAAAGCTTTGTGGATGAAAACGGCAAACGCGTCAGCTATTCAAGCCTAACCAAAAAACAACAAGCTTTATACCGCGATTATCAGATGATCACTTATGATATTAATGCGGGTAAACAGTACTCGTTAAAAGCTGGGATTAAAAAATAGCGAAGTTCTAGTTGTTCGCTGACAAGCTCGCCGAAATACTTTGATGACTAGCCAGAAACCATCCTCTGAATTCAGCCGATACGACTGAGTTTGGGGGATTTATCATGTCAGCAGTTGGTTGACGTGCTTGGCGCTTCAGTGGATAATCGAGGGCAGTCACGAACTATGAACAGATAGGAGCAGTTTTTGATGACTTTATTCCATCGCGGCAAAGCACTATTAAAAGCCCATCATCTTTGGGATGTTTTCACCTATGTCTTTTTTGGTGGGCTGACCACGGTGGTGAACATCGTGGTGTTTGCTGGGGCCACTCACGTTGGCATTAGCTGGCAAGTTGCCAACTTTTTGGCATGGTTGCTGTCGGTGCTGTTTGCCTTTGTCACGAACAAACTGTGGGTGTTCAACTCGCATACTGAAAGCTTCGCTGGATTGGTTTGGGAGTTCGTCAAATTTATGGTTGCGCGGATCGTGTCACTGGGTATCGATTATGCGTGCATGTTCTTGTTCATCAACGCGCTTGGCTGGTCCAATATGGTGGCGAAACTCCTGACCCAAGTGGTGATTATAGTCGCCAACTACGCTTTTTCGAAATTCATTATTTTTCGCAATAAACCGAGTGATCGCACCTAAACTTTCAGGCAATCAAAAATCAGGCGTCACACCGTTCAATTGAACCGTGCGACGCCTGATTTTTATTTGATTTCATTGGCAATATAAATGGGTCGATTCTTGACTTCTAAATAGATCTTACCGATATATTTGCCTAAAATACCAGTTCCGAATAACTGCAGTCCGCCGATCATCAGGAAGATAGATACCATAGATGGCCAGCCGGCGACTGAACCGCCCCAAAACAAAGCGCGCAAAACAATGAAAATTAAGGCAAGCGCTGATAAGAAACACGAGGTCAGTCCCAACCAAGACACAATCGTCAACGGCACGTCAGAGAAGTCGATGATCCCGTCTAGCGAATATTGGAATAAACTATTGAAATTCCAAGAAGTCCGCCCATGCTCGCGTTCAACGTTTTGATAAGGCAGGTACTTGGACTTAAACCCGACCCAGCCAAAAATGCCTTTCGAGAAGCGGTTATTTTCACTTAATGATAACACCGCATTCACATACTTGGGCGTCATCACCCGGAAGTCTCGGGCGCCAGGCACAATTTGCGTTTTGGAAATTTTATTGATGAGTTTATAAAACATATTGGAGAAAAAGCTTCGCATAGCCGGTTCACCGGTGCGATCCATCCGCGCAGCGCCGACCATTTCGTAGCCTTCACGAATGCCTGCCAGCATGTCTTTTAACATCGCCGGCGGATCTTGCAAATCAGCGTCCATGATCGTATAGAGATCGGCTTTGGCGTTTTGAAGTCCAGCATACATACCTGCTTCTTTACCAAACCCGCGTGAAAAGTCGATGTAGTGCACATCGGGGTCAGTCAGTTGCAACTGTTGAATTTCTGCTAAGGTGCGATCAGTCGAGCCGTCGTTAATATACCAAAAAATTGGTTTGTAAGCCGGTAGCTCCGCGAAAGTCCGTTGTGTCGCTTGATAAAATAATGGCACGTTTTCTTCTTCGTTATGACATGGAATGATGATGGCAAGCGATTGTGTCAAAATGCAGCCTCCAAACAGATAAGTTGTAGGTGTGTTTGACTTCTTAGCGTGCAAACAAGTGCCTACATAGTGGCTGTTCAACTAGGCCACCATATTCTCAATGCTAGTAGTAAATTTGTACCGGAAACGATAGGTTTGCCCTTCGTTCGTGGTTAAAATTAAAATTGGTATAGCAAACACTCTCAAGAATGTCA
>NZ_BAAFZI010000071.1:0-8183 GCF_045862175.1 Lacticaseibacillus salsurae
GCTTGTTTGAAGCCACCAACCGGCAATGGTTAGAACCGATCGATCAAAAGAATTGCGACGAAGATATGGCCCCAAGCGGTCGCATCATCGACTCACAATTATCTGAACACCAAGCAGAAGGGTTTGCCGAAGGGTACACCTTGACCGGGCGGCATGCGCTGTTCACCTCTTATGAAGCTTTCTTGCGCGTGGTAGATTCCATGTTGACGCAACACTTCAAGTGGATGCGCGAAGCCGCCAAAGAAGACTGGCACAAGCCATATCCGTCTTTGAACGTGGTATCGACTTCCACCAGTTTCCAACAAGACCATAACGGCTACACTCACCAAGATCCTGGTATTTTGACTCATTTGGCCGAAAAGAAAGGCGAATTCATTCGTGAATACCTGCCTGCTGACGCGAACTCCTTGTTGGCCATTTCACCAAAAGTCTTCACCAGCCAAAACACCATCAACTTGTTGATCACTTCCAAACAGCCACGGCCACAGTTCTACTCCATTGAAGAAGCCAAAGTTCTGGCGGAAAATGGCTTGAAGCGTATCGATTGGGCTTCTAACGATGACGGCGTGGAACCTGATGTTGTCATTGCCGCAGCTGGCACGGAACCCAACATGGAAAGCCTCGCTGCGATCAACTTGTTGCACGACAACTTCCCAGATCTGAAGTTCCGCTTCATCAACGTGGTGGATCTATTGAAGCTCAAGTCGCCTGACCGCGATCCGCGCGGGTTGTCTGATGACGTTTTTGATGAATACTTCACCAAAGACAAGCCTGTGTTCTTCCAATTCCACGGCTTTGAAGATTTGATCCGCGACATTTTCTTTGATCGCCATAACCACAACTTGCATGTTCACGGCTATCGCGAAGAAGGGGCGATCACCACGCCATTTGATATGCGCGTGTTGAACGAACTGGATCGCTTCCACTTGGCCAAAGACATCATCGAGCACGTTCCAGGTTACGCGGAAAAGTCTGCGGCCTTTGTGCAAAAGATGGATGACACGTTGCAATACCATCATGATTACATTCGCGATACTGGCGAAGATATTCAAGAGGTATTGGATTGGACTTGGCAAGAGATTAAATAGTCCGACTGAAACCAGACTGATTTGGTCTGGTTTTTTTGTATGCCTGAGAACGGCCGGTCGTTTGAATTTGGGACGAAAATCTGCAGGCTACGGCAAAAAGCGCTTCGGCGGGCGGGTCATGGAACGCTATGCCGTTCGTCGGAGCTAACTCGCAAAAACCGCGAGTGGATCTCCTTCTCACTGGGGTCTAAGCGATAAATCGCTAAGACCCCCACGGCTGATGACCCGCCCGCCTCCGCGCTTTTTACCTCCGCCTGCAGCTTTTCTCAGTTGGCGTGCCAAGCCTTGGCCAACCTCCGTCCCAAATTCAAACGACCGTCATGAGGACACTCAGTAATGGGGCTAGTAGGTATGACATACTAGTGGTATGTGATCAGCCAGTTTCTTTGATCGATCCAGAAGATCTATGTTGGAAGCAGGTTAGTCATTGCTGGGGTCTAAGCGAAAAGGGAACCACTATTTGAGAAGCAGCGGCGTTTTGAACTTGCGGCAGGCACTAGTATGTTATACCTACTAGTGCCGGTCTAATCGTTTGGTGATGACGACTAGGCCAACAAATTGGTCGGTTTTTTATCAGTCGTGTCAAAACCGGAGCACTCATTGCGAAATATGTCCCGTTCGCAGTTAGTGAAGAAAGATTCACAGGCGTATATTTTGCATGTGGTGGGGCAAGTTGCTATGCTTAAAGTAACGACAAAGGGGGACGACGAAATGACCGAATTTGCCACATTACAAGACTTCCTGACCCAAACTGACCATGGCCCGTATGTGAGTATTTACTTGAGCAAACTGCCACACCAAGCCTTTGCGGCAACTAGCATCGCCTTGCGCCACCAATTCGACGAGGCGCAAGACGTGATGCGCGAAGCCTTCACTGATACGCCTTGGCCACCTTATGCACAATTGCTTGAATCGATTTTGGACGATCCGGCGCGATTCAATGGTGCCGACCAAGGCATCGGCGTGTTGTGTGATGGCGAGCACGTGCAACTATTTTTCTTGGCAGAGCCAGTCGCTGATGCGGCGATGGTGACCAGCCAACCACAGATCTTGCCGCTATTGGCGGATCACCAAACGCAACATGACTTTGATCTGTTGGTGTTGCAACGCGATCGCATCGCTTTGTTCCATCATGATGGCGAAACCATGCTGGCGATCGACTTGCCTGAAGAGGCCCCGCGGACTTTAGTCGAAGCGTTAGGCGAAGAACAAAGCGGGCCACAGCTCAACTCGATTCGCCAAGGCGCCAGCCAAGTCAGCTACCACGGACATGGCGACAAGTCGGCGGAACAGTTGGCTGACACCAAGCGCTATTTCCAACAAGTGGATGCGTATTTGACCCAAGATCGTGACTTCCCGCTGGCATTATGGGGATTGCCGCAAAACATCGCGCTGTTTCGTAGCGTGAGCCGCAACCCCAACTTAAGCGCAGTCGAATTGGCGCTTAGTCCCAATGATTTCAGTCCGGCGGTGATGGCTCGGGTGGCGGCGACGTTGACTGGCGATTTTGATGCCATGATGCATCATGAATTATTGGCGCAGATCAATGCCGCGCGCGATCGCAAGTGTTTGCGCACCGACTTAACTGCAGTGGCGCAGGCAGTGGCCGTGCATGCAGTGGATCGCTTGTTGATCCAAACCGGGGTGCAAGTCATGGGGCTGCTACAAGACGGTGGCGTGACGACGGACAGTATTCAAGCACGGCACAATAACGTGTTGAATGACTTGGCGATCGCCGTGGTGGCACAAGGCGGTCAAGTCAACTTAATGCCAACTGCGCAATTAGCGCAACCAGTGGTGGCCATTACGCGCTACGCGTTGTAGCCAAGCGCCAAGATCGAGTGGAAACAGCTCGGTCTTTTTATATGGGCAAAGCCTATGTATGACGTCTCGTGATGATGTGGTGGCGCTTTTTTGAAAAATTAAATAACAAAGCAGTCGGATTTTTGCTGCTGAGTCGGGGAAGTATGGGGTCGTGCAACAATAACGCATACATTTTACTAAATCTGGCGTTTTGCTTTGTCTAAATTCGTGCGATAATAGACCTAATTATTCGGATAAAATGACACAAAAAGGGGCATCGTGATGAAAATTGCAGTCGTCGGTTGCACGCATGCAGGCACAGCGGCAGTTCAAGAAATTCTAACCCGACATCCTGATACGATCGTCGATGTGTTTGAGCGCCGCAAAGATATTTCGTTCCTATCTTGTGGGATCGCGTTGTATTTGGAAGGCACTGTGGATAAATTATCGTCGATGTTTTACGCCGATGCCCAAGGCCTAGAAGCCATGGGGCCAAATGTTCATGTGCACTTGCGCTATGACGTGGTGGCGATCGATGCCAAAAAGCATGTCTTGCAAGTGCAAAATATGGTCACCCGCAACAAGTTTTCGCAAAGCTACGACAAGCTGATCATGACCACTGGTAGTTATCCGGTGATCCCGCCGCTACAAGGCATCAGCTTACCGCGGGTGTTGATGTGCAAAAATGCCGACGACGCTGAAAAGATCAAAGCCACTGCTGAAACTGCTGAAACCATTGCGATCATCGGCGGCGGCTATATTGGCGTGGAATTGGCAGAAGCTTACAGCCGCATCGGCAAAAAAGTCTTATTCATTAACGGGGTCCATGGGTTGTTGAGCCACTATGTTGATGAGGCTTTGCGCGATAAGGTGACGGATGAATTGCGCAAGCATGGCGTCAACACCTTCTTTAATGAAACGGCGCTGCGATTTGACAGTGACGGCAAGCGCGCCTTCATTCAAACTGATAAATCTGAACATCATGCAGATCTGGCAGTGGTGTGTGTGGGTTTTCGCGCGATGACAGAATTGTTGCAAGGGCAAGTGGACACCATGGCCAATGGCGCCATTCATGTCAACGACTACATGCAAACCAGCGACCCGGATATTTATGCGGCAGGAGATTCTTGTGCCGTGCATTTTAATCCGACAGGCCATGATGCCTACGCGCCTTTGGCAACGAATGCGGTGCGCCAAGGTAAGCTGGCTGGGCGCAATGTTTTTGGCAATACGATCCGCTACATGGGGACGCAATCTACCAGTGCGATGCGCTTATATGACCAAACCTTGGCTTGCACTGGGATGACTTTGCATCGCGCGTTGCAAATGGGGGTCAAAGCCGCTTCGGTGACTGTCAGTGACAGTTATCGCCCAGAGTTCATGCCTGACGCCTATCCAATCCACATGGTGTTAGTTTATAATGAAAATAACCGCGAGATCTTAGGCGCGCAGTTTTTAAGTCGGCATGAAGTGTCGATGTCAGCGAACTTGATCTCGGTGATGATCCAAAATCACAACACCATCGATGACTTGGCTTATGTCGATATGTTGTTTAATCCATGGTACGATAAACCTTGGAACTACTTGAACATTCTCGGACAAAAAGCGGTGACCCAAGCTGATTCTCTGTAACCAGACGCGGGCGCCAATTAGGTGAACGCAAAGGAGAACGCAATGAGTGTATGGAACTTGATCGGTTTGGCCGCATGGCTGATAATTTTGGCCTATGCGATCTTTATCGCTTGGAATATTCGCAGCCGGCATTTAAAAATGGTCGTGGTTTTTCGCAAGCAACACGTCGGCCGCACCGTTTTGATCGATATGATTGAAGCCGTGGTGTTACTTGGCGCGCTGTATGGCATGAGTTATGTGACGTGGTTGCGGCCAGTGGATTACGCGGATAAAACAGCGATCGCGACCAAATATACTTACGACAAGTTGATGTTACAAACCGACTCGGATCGTTCTTATTTTGTCAGCGTCACGTCTGGTAACGGCAAGCAGCCGGTCCACTATTACACTTATTGGACAGAAGGCTCGAAATATCAGATCTCCAGTCGCAACGCCGATGTGTCGTTTGCCACTGATCCGTTGACCGTGCGCGCTTCGGCATATCCTTGGCCATCTAAAAAACTCGCCCAGTTGGAAAAAACTGACGAGAAAGCTTATGTCGCCACGTATATCGGCACTTATAAGCCAACTTTCTTAAATGGGTTGGGGATGCATGTGGGCCACACCGCGCAGCGCTTCTCGTTGATCCGCATTCCAAATGATACCTTCCAAAAAGTTGAAGCAGCGAAATAAATATGATCGAGCCTGTTGCTAGGCTCGATTTTTTGTTGCGATCAAAGTGACTGATGGCACCAAAAAACGCCTTTGGGCCACGATCTTATTCGTGGCCCAAAGGCGTTTTTTGGTGTTGGGCTATCAATGCCTGCCGAGGTTACTTGCCAGTTGGTTTGTGTTCCATGTAGTCGCGGAGGTTAGCGACGACCGAAGGCTCTGGGTTTTCGCGCATCGCCTTGATGTTGTGGATGTGTTCCACTGAGACATGGCTGTTCAACGCCATCTCAGTATCGGTGAGATTGTTTTTACGTTGGAAGTCGATGATCTCCCGTGAAAATTGGTTGACTTGATCTTTTTCGCTCATGACAATATCCTCCTCGAATTCTTATCTCCAGTATACCCAATTTTGCACCGAATACCCAAATAAGTTGCACTTTCGAACGCTTGTTTGTATAATAAAAGTAAGGAAGTCGCTTTCGTTTTTCGAAGGGGGTCTGGCATATGGTACCTTATGGCTATCTTCAAGAACTCGCAACCCAACAAACCACGCCGATGCGCGTGCGAGTTTGGGAGAATAAGAATGTGATCATTCGCCGCAATCTTGATCAGCATAACGGCTTGGTGACCCAAGTGTGGGATGCGTGGTTGCGCCAAGTGTTACGCCCATTTGGCGGATTTGAACCGCTGATCGAAATCGATGTGTTTGGCACGCAACCAGATATCAAATTTTTCAGTGAAAATCAATTGGCCCAAGCGGTACATTTTGTGTTGCATGTTGACCAGTCGCTACTACCAAGTGTCTAAACCCAAGCAGCCCAGCTACTTGGGTTTTTATTTCGGCTTAATGCTTACAAAAAAGCAGTGAAAATGATTGACTTATAAAAAGTAAGTGATATGATGAACCCGTAATCAAAATTCAGGAGGGCTCATCATGACAGTAATCAATGGCTATGAACAAAGTGATCGCAACGAAAAACTGGATATTTTAAATTTACCATCACTAGAAGCGCGCGCTAAAAAAATCATTCCGCAAGGCGGCTTCGGGTATATCGTTGGTGGGGCAGAAGACGAGTGGACCTTGCAACAAAACACCAAGGCGTTCTCGCATGCACAAATCGTCCCTAAGGCGTTATCCAATATCGAAAACCCTGATCTGTCCACGACGGTATTTGGCATCGATTTGAAGACCCCAGTGATGATGGCCCCAGCTGCCGCTCAAGGCTTGTCTCATAGCCTTGGCGAAAAGGCGACGGCACAAGGCGTGGCAGCAGTCGGCGGCTTGATGAGCCAAAGCACTTATTCTTCTGTATCCATTGCCGACACCCAAGCAGCAGCGCCTGATGCGCCACAATTCTTCCAGTTATACATGTCCAAAGACTGGGACTTTAACAACGCGTTGTTAGATGAAGCGATGAAAGCTGGCGTTAAAGGCATCATTTTAACGGTGGATGCGACTGTTGACGGCTACCGCGAACAAGATATCATCAACAACTTCCAATTCCCGATCCCCATGGCGAACTTGGAACGCTTCGCAGCTGGCGATGGCAAAGGTAAAGGAATCGGTGAGATCTATGCTGCTGCGGCGCAAAAGATCTCTGAAGCGGATGTTCGCCGCATCGCCGAATACACCAAGTTACCCGTGATTGTCAAAGGCATCGAGTCTCCTGAAGACGCTTTGCGCGCGATCGGCGCTGGCGCCAGTGGCATTTATGTGTCTAACCATGGCGGCCGCGAATTAAACGGCGGGCCGGCTGCGTTTGACACCTTAAGCAGTATTGCCAAAGCGGTCAACCATCAAGTGCCGATCATTTTTGATTCTGGTGTGCGCCGTGGCAGTCACGTGTTCAAAGCCTTGGCCAGTGGGGCGGATCTGGTGGCCTTTGCGCGGCCAGTACTTTACGGCTTGGCGTTAGGCGGGGCTTTAGGGGTCCAAAGCGTGTTTGAGCAAATCGATCATGAATTAGAGATCATTATGCAACTGGCTGGGACGCAAGACATCGAAGCCGTTAAGCATGCGCCACTGACGCATTTTCACTACGAAAACTAACTTGTAAGCCTCACCATGGTATAATAACAGTGAGGTGAACGCAGATGAAGGTTTTGATTTTATACGCATCGATCACAGGTAACGCCAAAGGCATGGCGCGGATCTTGGTGCAATTCTTCGAGCATTTTCACGCTGAGGTGACCCTTGGCGAAATGCAACAAACTGATGCCGCCAAGTTATTGGATTATGATGCGGTGATCTTGTCGACTTATACCTGGTCTGGTGGGGTGATCCCAGAAGAGACCCAAGATTTCTATGAGGATCTCAAAACCTTGGACTTTTCCAAAAAGCCTTTGGTGTTTGGTATCGCTGGCACTGGCGATAAGTTCTATGGCCAAGATCGCTACAACACCGCGCCAGATCACTTTGCCGCGGTGTTGACGCAAAGTGGTGCCATCCAAGGCGCCAGCCCGATCAAAATCGAACAAGGCGCCACGCAAGCAGATATGCCGGCGTTTAATGCGTTCACTCAAGCGGTTATGGCAAAGGTCGCGTCGCTACAACACTAGCGGCGCCAAGCGGAGGTGAGTCGAATGGATGAATTTGTTTTCTTTAATCCTGGGGATGCGATCGCCAATGACTATGATTATGCAGCAGCGCGGCGCTCAGCGCAGATCTATAAAGCCGCGCATGTTGAAGATCGTGGTTTGGTGGTGGCCAAAGACGCACAAGGTCGATTTGCAGTGTTTTACGAAGGTGCGGACGCTACCCAAGATCCGGCCACGAGTAAATACACGATTTTGGCCCACTTATGATGAGGCAGTGAGTTGAATAAAATGTGGTATCGCGGCGGGCTGCTCGGGCTCGCCGTTTTGTTAGGTGGGGTATTATGGGGTCTGTGTCAACTGGTGTTGAAGAATAAATATATCATTCGGGAAGATCTCCATGATAGGAGGTCTTTTTGTTATTTTTAGGCGGTCTGTTGGTAGATGCGATTGAAGAAGTTGGTTTGGTTACTG
>NZ_BAAFZI010000072.1:0-7681 GCF_045862175.1 Lacticaseibacillus salsurae
GGTCTGGTAACTTGAGGCACTGATTGGCAAGTTGCCTAAAGTTGATACGATGAAGAAACTCTTGGAACAAAACGAGCCCGGCGTCATTTGAAAGTTGACCGCCGTCGGCGGTCACAGTCACATTGGTATTGCATTGCAGGGATAAGCTGGTTAAAGTTGAGATGGTGTGAAGCCTCGCTTTCGTGATGGTTTTCATCGACTCAACCTTAGCATATAGGCGCACCCAATGGGTGAAACACCAAAGCAGCGCAGTCCCGTGTGAATCATGGGATTGCGCTGCTTTTTTGAAATTCTATGAATAATCCAGGATAACTATATCGAAGCGATGAAGCACTTCAATGTTTCATATGGTCAAGTTTATGCGTGGGTCAAGAAATTCAAACAAGGAGGCGAATCTGCCCTCGCAGACCGTCGTGGTAAAGCTAAAGAGGATAATGGACAGCTTTCCGAAGTCGACCGACTTAAACTTGAGAATAAGCGACTACAAGCGCGACTAACCTATGTTTCAACGGAGGTCGCAGTGCTAAAAAAACTACAGGAAATAGAAAGAAGGAATGCCGTTCAGACGACCAATACCAAGCAATCAAACAACTCGCACAAGAAGTGAATCCCGATTCCGGAAAGCCGTATGGGATCAGTGATGCGTGTCGAATTCTTGCGTACATCATTGAGCTGGAAGAAAAGAATCATTACATCTTTGGCGTCAAGCGACTTATGACCTACATCAACGCTGAAACGCCTTATCACGTTAGTCATGGACGTGTCCGCCGCATCATGCGCCAAGGACATATTCAGGCCTCTATTCGCGTGGCTAAGCACGATCGCAAGGCAGAAAAGAAAGAGTTTCTCTTAACCAACAAATTATACACAGCAGACGTTGGCCACGCTTTCCACCCAATTGCCCCAAACAAGGTTTGGGTAACGGATTGTTCAGAGTTAACTTATGGCAAAGACAACAAGCAGAAGTTACGCCTCAGCGCAGTGAAAGACCTTTACGATCATAGCGTAATCGCTTGGTTTGTCGCCCCTACAGAAACCGCTAAGCTGGTAACGGACACGATTAAGGTGGCAGTTAAGAACAATAATGGCGCTAAGCCGGAGATTCTACATAGCGATCAAGGATCAAGCTATACATCTGGTGTGTATAACACTTATCTTGCCGGTGAAGGGATTGACCACAGCATGTCGCGGCCAGGTACGCCTGGCGACAACAGTCCGATGGAAAGCTTGTGGAGTCATTTAAAGGTCGAACGTTTCGCCTTTGAATATGCCTTATCTGAAATAGAGATGATGAAGAATATTGAAGCAGCAATCAATTGGTACAACGATGAACGACGCCAAGAAACACTAAACGGCATGACTCCAATGGAATACCGGAATCATGCCGTAAAAGAAATTGCATAGAAACTTTAATTATTTGAACTGTCTACTTGACGCGGACCAGCGCCAGCAACACGCTTTTTTTCTGCTTATTTTTCGACGTCTTGGAGCTTTTGGTTATCGTCGAGTTGGGAGATGCCCATTAAATGGCGTTTTTGCAAGATCTGCATTGCGACCCATAATAAGAGCAGACTTAAAATCGCAAAGCCGATTAAAAAGGCAAAGCAGTTGGCCACAGAGCCGGAGTAGATCCCGCTGGTGATGGCTTGACGGAAACCTAATACCGAGTAGCTCATCGGCAAGAACGGATGGATCGCATTGTAGAAGCTGTTGGTGATTTCCAATGGGAAGGTCCCACCAGCACCGCCAAGTTGCAGCATCAACATGATCATCGCCACGAAACGCCCAGGGTTATCAAAGGCCATCGACAGCATCATGACAAAATACATCGACGTGATCGAGAAGATGATCGCTAAGGCATAGAACAACCCGACGTGATCAACGGTTAAACCACCGAGGATGATCAAGCTGGCTTCGATGACCGCCATGCCGATCGCCACTAAGCCGCCGAGAACGACTTTAGACGCGAACCATTGCGTCGGCGTGCCGTCTTTGTGGGAGACTTTGCGAATCGGATAAGCGAAGTTGAAGACCAACGCCCCAACATACAACGCTAAGGATAAAACATAAGGCGCTAACGCATGCCCATAGTTTGAGACATAGCTATAATGTTTTTGCGTGGTGTGAGTTGGTGCGGCAAACATTTTGGCGGTTTCATTGGTCAACTTAATGCCGTTGACTTGTTTGGCTCCAGCAGACAAGCTGGTGGCTAAGGTTTTGGTACCGGATTTAAGTTTGCTAGTGCCGTCAGTGAGTTGTGAGGACTTGTCAGCTAATTGGCTGGTGCCATCAGCTAATTGGGTCACGCCACTGGATAGGCTTGGCAACTTGTTTTGTAAAGTGGTCAAACCATTCGCCAAAGCACTGGTGCCAGCCACTAAGGTCGGGGCACTTTGCGCGACCGTCGTTGTACCGGCGGCAACTTGAGCAGCGCCGCTGGTCAAAGCACTGCCATTGGCGGCGAGTTGTTGACCGCCAGCCGCTAGTTGTTGCGTTCCAGAAACCAAGGTCGTCGCGCCACTGGCTAATTGTTGCGTGCCAGCTGTGACTTGGGCGGACCCAGTGGCTAATTGTTTGGCCCCAGCGGTGAGTGCCGGTGCGCTAGTTGCCAATGGTTGAGTGCCAGTAGTCACCAGCTTTTCAGCCCCAGTTTGTAAGGCTTCACCTTTAGTTTGCAATAAAGTATTCGCCTGGGTGATGCCAGTGGCCATGGTGGTGGTACCGGTTTGCAATTGGGTCAAACCGGTGCTCATTTTCTTCAAGACACTGGTTAACTTAGTCGTACTTTGCGTTTGCGCCGTTTCTAAGCTAGTCAACTGCTTGGCTAAATCTTGCACAATCGCTAAGTTGGCTTGGTCTTGACTGGCCGATAAGCTGACGACAAGTTTTTGTAAGTCTTGTTTAATCGTTGCCGTGGTCGCTTGGCTGGCAGTCGTACTTTCACTGAGGCTACTTTGAATGCCTGATACCGCAGCTTGAAGTTGTGTCAACCCATTGGTCATTTTCGCCGGGCCGGCTTTAAGTTTGGTGAAGGCTTCATTGACGCCAGCAACATATTGCCCGACCCCAGTGGCAACGCCTTGCGCACCGGCATTTAATGCTTTAGTTTTGGTAGGTAAGTCGGTCACGCTGGTACTTAACTTGGCGGCCCCATCGCTGACTTGCTTGGCTCCTGAGGCGAGTTGTTGGGTTTGACTAGGCATTGAGGCGACGGATTGGTTTAAGGTATTGGCGCCTGCGGCTAACGTATTGGTGCCGGTCACATATTGGCTGACGCCAGTACTTAATGAGTTGGCACCATTGGCCAATTTCGTGGTTTGCGCCGGCATCGTCGCGACCCCAGCATTTAAGGTTTTTGCCCCAGTGGTCAATTGCTTCACCCCTGACGTCAGCGGCGAAACGCTGACTTTCAAGGTTTGGACGCCTTTGTTAACGGTAGAAACGCCGACGGTATATTGTGAAACGCCATCATCTAACGTGACCGTGCCATCCGATAATTGCGTGGCGCCACTGGCCGCTTTGGAGAAGCCTTTGCCGACAGTTTTGATTTGGTCAAACACGGCACTGGCATAAGCGTTGGTGACACTCGCGCGAATCTGTTTGTCGAGTTTGTCCACGCCGATGCCGGAAATCACTTGCGACAAGTAGTTCAGCGAG
Source organism: Lacticaseibacillus salsurae (assembly GCF_045862175.1). NCBI lineage: Bacteria > Bacillati > Bacillota > Bacilli > Lactobacillales > Lactobacillaceae > Lacticaseibacillus > Lacticaseibacillus salsurae. The sequence goes on from NZ_BAAFZI010000072.1 coordinate 3,658, forward strand.
TCGTTGGTGGTGTATTTCAGTTGCATTTTCTTCGGGTGGGCGTCTAAAACAGTTGCCGCATTTTTAGAGAAGTGCTTAGGAATCGTGACGACGGTGTAGTATTTGTCGTGCTTCAAACCTTCGGCAGCTTTTTTGGAAGAAACAAATTTCCAGCCGAGTTGGTCGTTGTGTTTGAGTTTTTTGACCGTTTGGGCGCCGACGTCTAAAGTTTTGCCTTCGTATTCGACCGGCACATCGTTGTTGACGACGGCCACTGGCAAGGCTTGGGTGTCACCATAAGGATCCCATACGGATTTCAAGAAGAAAATCGCGTATAAAAAGGGAATGAACATGATGACGATCACAGACAACATGATCAGTTTGTTGTGGCGGATAAATTTGAATTCGTCTTTAATCATTTTGAACCTCGTTTAAGTAAAGTTGCAACATTTGATGGTAGTTCACGTCGTGGTATTCGTCAGGCAAGTAGTTCATGATCTCAAGCACGGTGAAGCCCAAGACGCTGGAAATTAGGCCTTGCACATAAGCTTCTTGGGACATTTGCCGCAGGTGGACGCCAGCGACGAGTTGTTTGAGCAAGTCGATGACCGCTTTTAGCGCTTGGACAAAAGGGCTAGTTTCGGCGTAACGATGGATGTAATACAGTAATTGCACGCGATTGCCGGTGGAATCAAAATAATCATGGCTGATTTCGGCAAAACGCTGCAAGCTATCGACCCCAGACAAGCCGACGAGCCCATGGGTTAATTGGGTATCAAGTTGCGTTAAAAAATCAGCGCCGAGCGCTTCAATCACCGCTTCAATATTAGGATAGTAGTTGTAAAGCGATTGGGAGCGAATGTCTAAGCGGGTGGCTAAAGCTTTGAAATTTAAGTTGGCAACGCCTGACTCGCTAGCCATAACGCCTGCAGTCGCGAGGACTTTTTGCTGATCCAACACGCGATGTTTGACCATGGGGACCTCCTTTTTAATATTTACGTCAAAACATATTAATATTACAAGATATGAATATACGACGAATTGATGAAGATTACAAGCTACATCTTGAAGCTTATGAAGACTTTTTTGGCAAGTGATGAAATTTATCGGTATGCTACCATTAGGAGGTGGGGAAGATGATCACGACATTAACTGAAGTGAATCCACAACAATTAGATCAAATCATGGCGATTTGGTTGGCGAGCAACTTAGAAGCTCATGACTTTGTCTCAGAGAGTTATTGGCATCACAATTTTGCGCTGGTCAAGCAACTGATGCCACAAGCAGAACTGACTGTGGTGCAAGTTGGCGGGGAAATTGTCGGCTTTGCTGGGATGCAGGAAGATTATTTGGCTGGTATTTTTATCGATGCGGCTTATCACCATCTTGGACTCGGCACGCAATTACTGACACATTTACAAGCGCGCCATCCGGTGATCACGTTAAATGTGTTCGATCAAAATTTGCAGGCCAAACAGTTTTATCAGCGTCACGGCTTTCACTTGGTGCAAAAACAATTCGATGAAGAACTGGGTGTGTGGGATTGGACCATGGCGAACTCACCAGTAATTTATGAAACCAAGCGCCTGGTGGTACGGCAACTGAATCAAGGAGATCAGGACAATTTGGCACGCACGTTGCAAGACGAGAAAGCGATGTATGCCTACGCGCATGCATTCTCAGACGTTGAAGTCGAGGCTTGGCTGAACAATCAACTCAGACGGTATCGCGAAGATGGCTTGGGTTTGTGGGCAGTGACAACCAAAGCTGGTGAATTCATCGGCCAATGTGGCTTGACGATCCAGCCTTGGCAAGGTCATGACGTGGTCGAAATCGGGTATTTGCTTCAACGTGACCATTGGCATCAAGGCTATGCGAGCGAAGCGGCTCAAGGCGCTAAGCGATATGCCTTTAATCACTTGTTGATTTCTGAAGTTTGGTCGATCATTCGCGATAACAACCTGGCGTCAATGAATGTGGCGATTCGCAATGGCATGTTGGTACGCGGCAAAATGATGAAGCATTATTATCATATCGATATGCCACACTTTGGATTCAGTATTCGGCGGTAATTGTGGGGTCAGGTGACGATTTTGTTCGTTGTGAACGCATGCGTTAGGGCGTGAACTAACAATAGAATAAAAAAATAGTGAGACTTGGGAGATAATACCATGGCAAAAAAAGCAAGTGATGCGATCGTTTCACAAACAGGGAACCATTTTTACGGGGCTGGCGGATTAATCGCGATTCCAGCGTTCTTCAGTAATTACGTGAACTTTACGGGACGCAGTACGCGCCGTGAATTCTGGTGGTGGACCTTGTGGCAAACGTTGTTGACACTGATTTTTTGGGCGATTGTGATCGGTGCGGTTGGAATTGGCACCGTGGGTAAAGATCCAACGATTTTGTTCGCAGCATTGCTGGGGCCAATCTTGATCGCCTTGTTGTTTGGCTTGGCGATTTTATTGCCGGGTTTGGCCATTGCCGTGCGGCGATTTCGTGATGCCGGGGTGCACTGGGGTGTGTTTGTGGCATTGCAAGTCGCAGCAGGGGTGGTGCCTTTGGTATTAAATGGACACACCGCGCTTTCATCCGTGATTACCTTAGCCATCGGTTTGGTGACGTTGGTTATCGAGATCCTGCCGACGAAAAATCCGCCAATTGATGATGCCGATTCATGGGCTGAACAATGAAAGGTGCCCTGACGATTCTGGCTGGGGCGGCACTAGCCTATGCTTGGCGTTATGTCTGGGCGGGCCCAGCCGGCTTCATGCGACGGGCGTTGGCGATTTTGGTGGTCGTCGTCGGCTTAGCGTGTTTTGTTTTAGCTGGTGTGATGGTGTGGACCTTAATGCGCAGTGCGGCATTGAATGGCGCCATCATGGCCTTTGTGGTATTATTTGTGGTCATCGGGGTAAGCTTGATGATCGCGGCTAAACGCGCATTTAAAAAGGAGCCGTTATGAAAACTGAGTGGGTGAATCGCATCGCAATGGGGATCGGCTTGATTGTCGCGGCGTTGATCTATGTGGCGATCGTTCAGTGGTTACATTGGGTTGGCTGGTTAGTCGAAATCGGCTGGCTACTCCTGTTACAAGTGTTTTTTGATCAACGGATTCGCCATAAAAAACGCTTGTTGATCAAAATGTGGCGCTTGGCTGAGCAACTTGGTTATGGAGACGCGGAGATTGCGGAATTAACGCCGCAGTATGGGCGCATCGATTGGCAGTTAGCGCACACTGATAACTTCCAATTTCAGCCCAGTGATGTGGTGATCGCCCAAGTGACTGATCAACTTGAAAAAGATTTGGCGGCGCGCGCATGAAATGGACACCGGCATTAAGGACAGAATATTTGAAGAAAGTGCGCTGGCTTCTGGTATTTGCCATTGGCTTCTTCACATTGCTGTTGATTTCAGTATGGCGACATCGCTGGCTAGGGATCATACCGAGCTTCGTGATGTTTAGCTTGTTGGGTTACGAGTGGTGGGCAATTCGCGAAACCATTTTGGGGAGAAAATAAATCATGGAATATCAAACATTAGGCAGTGGCACGTTTCCGTTAGTGACGATCCGTTTAAATCGCGGCGACAGCGTGCAAATCGAATCAGGTGCGATGGTTTATCCTGGATTATTCACCTCGGTATTTGGGACATGAAATCGCATCTGGCCGGTCTGAAAGCAACGTTTGGAGCGTTGCGAATACTGACTGAGCGGAGAAGTTGGTGATCGATGCACCACGAACAGACCGACCCAGTTTTCGGCTCGACGCACGACCTATTCAGTTATTCAGTTCAGGTCGCCAACTGATGGACTTCGTCCATGAGCCGACTAAACCAGTTCTTGTAAACATAGTTAGAAGCAAGATGAATCACCACACGACGGGCGTGCCAAGTAATCCTACCGGCGATGTGAAAGAGACTGAACCGTAGCGAGGAGATGGTTGAACGACGGTCTTCCGAGACAAAGAGCTGTTTAAAGAGCTGAACCAGGTTATAGGCAATACCGGTGATCAAGGCTCGTGCAGTGTTCCGTGCAAAAGTTGAG
>NZ_BAAFZI010000073.1:0-7517 GCF_045862175.1 Lacticaseibacillus salsurae
GGTTGATCCGGAAACTGGTGAATGGAAAGGTTCCGGTATCGAAACGTTATTTTAAAACAAGACAGCTCTCAGTGAACTGCCTTGCAGGTAAATCGAATTCAGTTCCAACAAATTGGGTAAAGGTCAGTCAGCGGATCGATCGACGCTTCTTTTTTCAACCGCCGATCATTGAGCACGCGAGAGTTGAACTGCCAGTTGGTTTCCCACATGGTGATTTCTAGAAACAAATACCCGATCAATAAAAACGGCCAGCCGACATCGATACCATCCAGCGCTTGATAGTTCGCCACATAAGCAGGAATCGCAAATAAAAAGCCAAACGGATAATATAACCAGCGCTTCATTGTCAAAGGCCGCGCAAAGCGATGCGCCACCACGGTCAAGATCATCGGGAAAATCACCCACCAAGCTTGATGCCAGTCCATCATCCAAATAAACCAGCTACCACCAATGAGCATCATGGCGATCGTCATTGAACGGGTGCGGGTGGATAACAAGGCATAAAGCATCGTGATCAACTGAAAGTTTAAAAAGGTCCAGCCATAGCCGACCGGGTGGCCTGCATTGGCGATGTTGAGCAGTGAATCCACATGAAAAAACAGCAAGAATGCTGCTGTCAAGCCGATCAACGTGGCATTGCGGTGGTGCACGATGAACGTCTGGCGCTTGGTTTGTTCGATCCAAACATACAACCAAATAAAGCTGATCAAAATGATCAAGTTCGCCATAAACGTGACCAACCGTAAACCCCAGATCTCCATCTTGCACCTCCTTTTTAAATGCATAATTGGGGCTATCATACCATAAACCCTGAAATAATATTATAGGATTCGCCTTGTATTCTGGCCAACTCTGACCGAAAATGGAAGTGTAGGCAGGATTTTTGGACTTGAAGAGGAGATAACAACAATGGTTAAGCCTCAAACAAGACAGGAGCTACTGATTGCTTCACGGACAAAATTTGATGAATTAACAGCATTGATCAATGCCTTGCCCGCTGCAAGCAAGACCAAAGAATTCAGTTTCAAAGGCCGCGACCGCAACTTACGCGATATCTTGGTGCACCTCAGCGCATGGCAGGCTTTGTACTTACATTGGAGCACCACCAACTTAAAAGGCGAACAGCGTGTGCGCTTTTTGCCTAAAGGCTACACTTGGCAAACCAGCAGCAAGCTGTCTGAACAACTGCGGCAATTGAATCAAGACCTCAGTGTCGACGAGGCGTTCAAGCGCCTGCAAAACACGCATCGTAAAATGATTCGCCAATTCGAATCTTTGCAACAAGAGCAATTATTTACCCATAACTTCTTTAATTGGACTGGGTCTTCTACATTAGGCGATTATGCCAGTTTGTTCTCGGCTGAACGCTATGAATGGGCGATCCGGCGTTTACAACACTTCCGTCACGACTTGGCGCAAAAGCCTTTAGTGACTCAATAAGTGATTCGCAGAGTTGAAACCAAATTTGGTTTCAGCTCTTTTTACTTGCCTTCCCAAATTCTTCACATGCCTTCGCTATACTGAGGCTATTCAAATTGCTGGAGGCCGACATGTTAGAACTGCTATTCCTAGTATTCGTTGCACTGGAACTGGTGACGATCGTCATTTACCTGCGCTTGCAAAAGTATGTGAATCAAAAATATCCGTCATTGCATCAACAAGCGCATGCGACGCCATTTGAGAAGTGGCGCGAACAACAACACGTGACCTATATCCTCAGTGGCTATTCGCAACAACCTTATCACCAAATCAAAGCGATCGGCCTCTGGATGCTCCTCGCTTTTGTGTGTCTGGGTGGGTGTGCTGCGAATTTCTTCGTGTCAGACTTCGTTAACTGGCCAGCCTTCATTTTTCCGATCGGGTTGTTAGTGAGCGGTGTAGGTTTTATGCACGCCCAACGCCGTCAATTAATGGTGCAACTGCCGGCATGGCAAGCCTTCGTTGAACATGATCCAGAGACTGCCGCAAGCCTCGGCGTGACTGAAGCGAGCTTACCTCAACTCAAACTGCGGATCACAAAATTGATGAATTTGTATTGGGTGTGGTTGTTGGCGATCGTTTTTGTGGTGATCGCGATGTTTTGCGCCATTAGTTTGAAATTCTAGATCATGCAAAAAGCCTCAAATCGGATATCGCTTCCGATTTGAGGCTTTTCAGCTTACGCGTGTTGGGCAAGAATGTCTTGTGCGCGCTTGACTTCTTTTTTCACATTGGAAACTGCGGTGCCACCTAAGCTGGTGCGGCGGTTGACGGCAGCTTCGGAAGACAATTCGGTGTAAACATCATCTTCAATTTGTGGCGCTGCTTGTTGCAGTTCAGCTAGCGGCATATCTTGAAGCGAGGTTTTGGTTTGAATGCCTTTGAGCACGAGTTCGCCGACAATTTCATGGGCTTGGCGGAATGGGACGCCTTTAGTCGCAAGGTAATCGGCCAATTCCGTGGCGTTAGAGAAGTCGTTTATCGTGGCGTCATGCATTTTTTCAGGATGGACCGTTAAGGACTCGATCATCCCAGAGAAAATGTGCACGGATCCTAAAATGGTATCAAAGGCATCAAAAATTGGTTCTTTGTCTTCTTGCATGTCTTTGTTGTACGCCAGCGGGATGGCTTTCATGGTGGTCAACAAGCCCATCAATGCGCCATAGACCCGACCGGTTTTGCCACGAGTGAGTTCAGCAAAGTCGGCGTTTTTCTTTTGTGGCATGATGGAGCTGCCAGTAGAAAAGGCGTCAGACATTTCGATGTAGTTGAACTCGTAGGTGCACCAAAGGATCAATTCTTCAGCTAAACGAGACAAGTGTTGCATTAAAATCGCGGCGTTGGATAAGAATTCCAAAGCGAAATCACGATCAGATACCGCATCTAAGGAGTTGTGATAAACCGCATCGAATCCGAGTTGGTCCGCAACGAATTCACGATCGATCGGGAAGGTGGTCCCAGCTAAGGCTGCGGCGCCTAAAGGCAAGATGTCAGTGTGCTTTTGGTTGAATTCAAAACGTTCATAATCGCGTTGGAACATTTCGAAATACGCTAACAAGTAATGCCCATAAGTGATCGGTTGTGCGTGTTGCATGTGGGTGTAGCCTGGCATGATAGTACCGGCATGCTCGTCGGCTTTTTCCACCAAGACACTTTGCAAATCGCTGATCGCTGATTTGATTTCTGGTAGGCGATGCTTCAACCACAAATGCAAGTCAGTGGCGACTTGGTCGTTACGTGACCGAGCGGTGTGTAACTTACCAGCCACTGGGCCGATCAAATCGGTGAGCATACTTTCCAAGTTCAAATGGATGTCTTCATTGGCGATGGTGAAGTGCAATTCACCAGCATCGAGCTTTTGTTGGAGTTGGTGTAAGCCGTCAGTGATCGTATCCGCGTCTTTTTGTGGAATGATGCCAGTTTTGCCTAACATTGCCACATGCGCCAAGGAACCTTCGAGATCTTCATGCGCCATGGCTTGGTCGAATCCAATCGAGGCGCCGAACTTGTCGACCCAAGCCGCCGCTTTCTGGGTGAACCGGCCGCCCCATAGTTTATCAGTCATTGTTTACCTTATCCTTTGCTTGAGAGTGTACATGGTTGACTTGTTCGTAAACTGTTGCTGGCAAGGTCCATAACTTGATGAAACCAGCGGCTGCTTCTTGATCAAAGGAGTCAGCAGATGTATAAGTGGCGAGGTTTTCATCATATAAGGAGTTAGGGGACTTACGAGCAACCGCTGTGACATTGCCTTTGTAAAGCTTCATCTTGACGACACCGTTGACGTTCTTTTGAGTTTCATCAACGAAAGCCATCAAGGCGTCAAATAATGGGGTGATCCACTTAGCTTCATAGATCATGTTGGTGATTTGTTGTTCAATCAATGGCTTGTAGTGGGCGATGTCGCGTTCCAACGTCAAGTTTTCCAGTTCGTGGTGAGCGGTCATGATCACTGCAGCACCAGGGGCTTCATAAACTTCACGCGACTTGATGCCGACCATCCGGTTTTCGATTTTATCGATGCGGCCGATCCCATTGTCACCAGCGACTTTGTTCAAGTTCTTGATCAACGTGGCCAAAGGCATTGGGGTGCCATCGATGGCAACAGGCAAGCCTTTTTCAAAAGTCAGATCCAAAAAGACGGGTTCGTCTGGCGCTTCTTCAGGAGAAACGCTCATGCCCCAAGCATCGTCAGGCGCTTGGTTCCATGGGTTTTCCAAAATGCCGGCTTCGTTAGCACGGCCCCAAAGGTTGCAGTCGATGGAATATGGGGACTTCTTGCCGATCGGCACTGGGACGTTGTGTTCTTTAGCGTAGTCGATTTCTTCTTCACGAGACCAGTGGAAGTCACGAATTGGGGCTTCGATTTCAAGGTCTGGATCTAAGGCATGGATCGCGGCTTCAAAACGCACTTGGTCATTGCCTTTACCAGTGGAGCCATGGGCGATGGCAGTGGCACCATGATCATGAGCAATGTTGACCAAGTGGTCGATGATCAAAGGACGTGATAAAGCGGAAACCAAAGGATAGTCGCCTTCGTATAGGGCGTTTGATTTGATCACAGGGGCCACATACTTGTCAGCAAATTCATCTTGGGCGTCGATGGCATAAGATTCAGAAGCACCAACTTCCAAAGCCTTCTTTTGAATGAAGTCCATGTCCGTGCCTGGTTGGCCGACGTTTAAGCAAACGGCGATGATTTCGTCATAGCCTTTGTCTTTGAGCCAAGGAATAGCAACAGAAGTATCCAAACCACCGGAATAAGCCAATACGATTTTTTTAGTCATGAGAAAATCCTCCTAGAATTTTTTAACAAGTATTAACAGATCAATTAAGCCATGCGACGTTCAACAAACCCTAACGCCCGGGTGAGAATGAAGGTCATGGCGAAGTAAATCAACGCCACGATCATCATTGGGAAGAACGGCTGGAACGAGGCGCCTTGAACCGTGGAGCCTTCAAACATCAATTCTGACGCACCGATCACGGACAACACGGAACTTTCCTTGATATCGGTGACGAATTCGTTACCTAACGCTGGCCAAATGTTCTTGATGGCTTGTGGTAACACCACATAACGGGTGGTGGCACCACTGGATAAGCCTAAAGAACGGGCAGCTTCAGTTTGACCAACTGGCACTGAGTTTAAACCAGAACGGATGATTTCAGCGACATAAGCCCCAGAGTTGATGCCCATGGCGATCGCGCCGGCAGTGAAGGCTGAAAGACTTAAGCCTAAGACTTGAGTCCCGAAGAACACGATGAAGGCTTGAACCATCAAAGGCGTGCCGCGGATAAATTCCACATAGACGGCGCTGATGGCTTTTAAGATCCACAGCTTCGAACGCCGCATCAACGCTAAGATCGTGCCTAACACGGTACCAGCAATGACCGTTAAGAACGCAAACAGCAACGTGTTTAAAGCCCCTTTAACAAAGAAGCCGCTGTATTTGGCCCAAAACCCTTGGGACTGGTTTTGCAAGGTGTAAGCTTGATCCAAGTACTTTTTCCACAAGCCTTGTTTTTGCATCGAGCTAATGGATTTGTTGATCTGGGCAGTCAAGGCGGTGTCACCTTTTGGCAAAGCGACCACAGTAGGACTTGCTGCCGTGGCAAAATGTGGATCCACCATCATCAGTGACTTGTTTTTTTGGACATAAGCGCCGGCGATGATAGAGCTCATGACCCCAGCGTCGAGCTTATTATAGGAAACTTGGGCGACCACATCGTTGGCTTTTTGCAAGCTGTGGATCTTGGCGCCTGGCAATTGTGCTTGGGCAATGGCTTCTTGGGTGGTTTGCTTTTGAGCCCCAACCGTTGCGCCTGAGAAGTCGGCGACGTTTTTGTACTTGGCTTTGTCCGACTTGCGGATCACGACGATTTGTTTTTCATACATGTAAGGCTTGGAGAAGTTGACTTGCTTGGCACGTTCTGGGGTTTTGGACATCCCAGAAATGACCATGTCAACTTTGCCAGTCTTCAAGCCGCCGATCAAGGCATCAAAACCCATTTCCTTGATCTGTAACTTCACGCCCATGTCCTTGGCGATTTTTTGCGCTAAGGACACATCTGCGCCAACGATTTTATCTTGGCCATCGACTGTCGCGTGAAATTCAAGCGGCGCGTAGTCGGCGGATAGCCCGACAGTAATGTACCCGCGGTTTTTGATCGCCTGTACGCGACTAGTCGCCGCGTCTACTGGATGCACGCTTCCGGCTACGATAAAGGCTAACAATGCGAGCAATGCAAAAGCCCACCGTTTCAAATTTTTCATATCCCGCCAACTCCTAAAAGTGAATTTTTATTGAATATATACCCAATTGGCGGAATATGCAAGCTTTTGTGTAAAAAATACAAAAATTATTCAGTGCGGTACGGCTGCAGGAACGCGGCAATGTAATGGTAGAACTGCGTATTGTCTTTCACATAATCGCTGTGCGTGGCGCCTGGCACGATGCGCAAAATGCTGATGGGAATGGCACTGGCAATTGCCACGGTTTCTGATTTTTTGACGACATCTTTTTCACCAGCGATCACAAAAGCTTGTGCCGTGATACGGTGCAGAGATTTGGTCGAAATGTGCGGTTCATTCAACATCAAGCTCATCAAAGGATCATGTTTGCGCCAGTTGATCAAGCGCACCCCAAAGCGTGCGCCAGGTTTGATCCCTTGAGGCGTCAAGTTGCCCCCAGCTAATACGACTTTGTGCACCAAACTTGGGCGCTGGCTGGCAATGAGCATCGACACGATCGCGCCATCAGAAAAACCCACCAACGTGATGGGATCTAGGCGCAACGCGTCAGCGAAATTCATGATATCATCGGCCATTAATTGATACGAGATCGGCACGTCTGCTTGGCTTTGACCATGGTCGCGGGCATCAATGGCATACACGGTATAGTCGCTGGCGAGTTTGGCTTGTAGATCCGTAAAAATGGTATGGTCTTCACCGTTACCATGTAGCAAGATCAGCGGCTCGCCGGCGCCGACTTGGGTATAAAATAAACGGATCTGATTGACTGTAATTTCCATAATGTCCCTCCGATAGCTGTATTGTACAACATGTTGCAAGCGATGCGAATCAAACCCGCCGTCTAAAAGCATTCAAGCCATGTTCCTGGATTATTCACCTCGGTATTGGGGACATGAAATCGCATCTGGCCGGTCTGAAAGCAACGTTTGGAGCGTTGCGAATACTGACTGAGCGGAGAAGTTGGTGATCGATGCACCACGAACAGACCGACCCAGTTTTCGGCTCGACGCACGACCTATTCAGTTATTCAGTTCAGGTCGCCAACTGATGGACTTCGTCCATGAGCCGACTAAACCAGTTCTTGTAAACATAGTTAGAAGCAAGATGAATCACCACACGACGGGCGTGCCAAGTAATCCTACCGGCGATGTGAAAGAGACTGAACCGTAGCGAGGAGATGGTTGAACGACGGTCTTCCGAGACAAAGAGCTGTTTAAAGAGCTGAACCAGGTTATAGGCAATACCGGTGATCAAGGCTCGTGCAGTGTTCCGTGCAAAAGTTGAG
>NZ_BAAFZI010000074.1:0-7400 GCF_045862175.1 Lacticaseibacillus salsurae
AGCAAATCAGCACACCAATGTTCCAAGTATCGAAACAATTTAATCGAACAAGATCATCGATTCATTAAACGACACCGGGTGCGGTCAGCAAGTTTCCAAAGCATCCGAACCGCTAGTGCAACACTCAACGGCATTGAAGTCATCCATGCATTACGCAAGAAAACCCGACGAGAGCTAAGCCTCATCGGGTTTTCAGCCGTAGACGAATTAAAAGCGATGGTGCCAGCATAACCTACAACACCCTATCAACAACTAGGTAAAAGGCACACTCTCAGACTATTTGCACCAGAGCCTTTTATATTTTTTCAGGAAACAGCAGCAAAATCAGTCCGCTTCAAGGCGTGTTCAGATTACTGCCGATATTTCCGTGGGCTCGCTCCCACCGCCCGCTTGAACGCTTTCGAGAATGTAAACGCATCCTTGTAACCCACCCGAGCGGCCACCTCATCCACCGCATTATCAGTCGTGCGCAAGAGCTGTTTCGCCTCGTCCATCCGCATCTGGGTTAAATATTGCTGCGGACTCATCCCGACAAACCGGCGAAAAAGAGTGTACAGATAGGTCCGGGACACATGCAGTGCGGTGCAGACGTCGGTGACATTGCAGCGCCGCGGGTAATTCTGGCGCATAAAAGCGACGGCCTGGTTCATTGTGGCGGTGGCGCCGACCCGTTCCTGCGCCCCTTTCCCCGGAAATTCCGTTAACAGGGTATAAAACATTGCGTACAGCTGGCTCTGGACCTGCAGCTCATTGGCCAAAGTTGCCGCCCGCCCGCTGTGCAGGCCCTGAAACAACGCCGCGAACTGCTCCTGGAAGGCACTGCCGTCAACGTGCCGGAGCCAATACTTATCCGCTAATCCGCTGCGGTCGAACAACTCCCCCAAATGCATGCCGGTCAGCCCAATCCATTCGTAGGCCCACGGGTCTTCCCCATCGGCCTGGTAAAAGCAGGGTACAGATTGCGGCAGCAAAAAGCAATCCCCCGCTCCCAGCGCCACGGATTTGTGGCCGGCACTGGCGAACCGGCCCTTCCCGGAAACAATGTAATGGAGTACGTAGCTGTCCCGCACGTTGTTTCCCCCGAACGCATAGTTAGGGCGGGTCTGCTCTCGACCATAAAAAACAACGTTACAGTCTACATGTTCAATATCGACCCGCTTGTATTTAAACTCCATTCGGCTTCCTCCTAATATATCTGTCAAAATGTTCACTTATCATTATGCCATGGAATAGGCCGGCACCGCCATGTTTTTCACTGCGCATAATCCGTACACTAAGCAGTGTAGAAAACGGTTTCACGAAACAGGAGGATTTTTCATGGCAGACTTGATTGCATTTGACGCAAAAACGCAGGTATTCCATTTGCATAACCAGCAGATCAGCTACATATTCGCCATCGAAGACGGCGGTGTGCTCGGCCACTTGTACTTTGGCCAAGCGGTCGCCGGTTACCACGGTGAACGGCACTACCCCCGCAAGGATCGCGGCTTCGCCGGCAACTTGCCGGTGGCCGATCCGGAACGCGGCTTTTCGTTAGACACTCTGCCCCAAGAAATCAGCAGTCGCGGCGAAGCAGACTTTCGCATTCCAGCCTTCGTGATTTGTCAGGCCGATGGTGCCCAAGCCAGTCGTTTTATCTATGCGAGTCACCGAATCGTCCCGGGCAAACCCAAACTGCCCGGTCTGCCTGCCGCTTATGTGGAATCACCCGATGAAGCGGCTACCTTGATCGTGACCGTTGTGGACCAGCCTAGCCGCTTACAGGCTGACCTGTACTACACCATTTACCGCGACCGGGCGGTCATTGCCCGCTCCGTGTGCTTCCGTAATCCGGCTGATCAGCCCGCCGTCACTTTGGAACAGGCTGCGTCGGTCCAACTCGACTTCCCCGCCGGCGACTACCGCGTGCTATCGCTCCCCGGCGCCCACGCCAACGAACGTCATCTCCAGAAAGAAGTCGTTGGTTACGGAATCAAACAGTTTGCCAGCACCCGCGGCACCACCAGCCACCAAATGAACAACTTCATCGCCCTCACCGCCCCGGATGCTGATGAATTCCACGGCGATGTATATGGCATCGACTTAGTTTATTCCGGCAACCACGCCCTCACGGTAGAGAAAGATCAAATCGATCAAGTCCGAGTCGTCGCCGGTATCAATCCCGCTGGTTTCACCTGGAAACTGGCCGGCGGCGCTGAATTCCAGACGCCGGAAGCCCTCCTCGTTTATTCCCACCAAGGGCTGAACGCCATGAGCCAGACTTACCACCGCCTGATTCGGGAACGCGTGGTCCGCGGCCGCTACCGCGACCAGGAACGGCCGATCCTCGTCAATAACTGGGAGGCCACCTACTTCGATTTTAATGAAGCAAAATTGCGGCCTATCGTGGATGCCGCCAAGAAACTGGGCATCGAAATGTTTGTCTTGGATGACGGCTGGTTTGGCCACCGGGACGATGACACCACCTCTCTGGGCGACTGGGTCGTGGACAGTCACAAGTTCCCGCTGGGCTTGAAGCATTTCGCCGATTACGTACATAACCAAGGTCTGAAATTCGGTCTTTGGGTCGAACCAGAGATGATTTCCAAGGATTCTGACCTCTATCGCGCCCACCCTGATTATTTGTTAGCGGTACCAGGACGAGCACCATCGCCGAGCCGCTTCCAATATGTGCTAGATTTAAGTAGGGAGGATGTACGCGCCAATATTGCCGGCCAGCTTTCTGACTTGCTTGATCAGGGTTACATCGACTACATCAAGTGGGACATGAACCGGCATCTGAGCGACATCTATTCCCACGCTTTGCCGGCTGCCCGTCAAGGAGAAGTGCTCCACCGCTATACACTGGGGCTCTACGCGTTGCTGGAAGAAATGACCACCAAGTACCCTGACGTATTGTGGGAAGGTTGTTCCGGTGGCGGCGGCCGGATTGATACTGGCTTTGCTTACTACATGCCGCAATCCTGGACCAGCGACAACACCGATGCCATTTCACGCTTAGGCATCCAATATGGTACGTCTCTGGTCTACCCGCCCAACACCTTCACCGCGCACGTGTCGGTCAGTCCAAACGAACAGACTGGCCGCAGCACGTCGCTGGCGACGCGGGGCAACGTGGCGATGAGTGCTGTGTTCGGGTACGAACTGGACCTCACCAAGCTGACGAAAACAGAACAGAAACAAGTCGCGGCCCAAGTCGCCGTGTACAAGCAGATCCGCCCGCTGATCCAATTCGGCCATTTTCTCCGGCTGGAAAGCGGCAATGATTATGCCTGGATGTTTGTTTCTGCCGACCAGAACGAAGCGCTGCTGTTTACGTTCCAACTGCTGAACAACGGCCAGCCGGCGTTCCATATCGTGAAAATGGCCGGACTGGATCCGGTAAAGCAGTATGAAGACACTGCCACCCACACCGTTTATGGCGGCGACGAGCTGATGCACATGGGGTTATATCAGCCCTTGCAGCGGCAGGACTTCACGACACACCAGTATCATTTCAAAGCGATCAATTAAGAGGAGTGGGAGATTATGAAGCATTGGTTGACAAAGATCCTCGGCATCAGCCTGTTAGCCGCCAGTACCACCTTGCTGCTTAGCGCTTGCGGCAGCAACCAGAACAGCAGTAACGGGACAACCACCATCGAGTTCTTCAACCAGAAGAAGGAAATGTCCACGACCTTGCAGCAAATTGTGACGGACTTCGAGAAGAAGAATCCGAAGATCAAGGTCAAAGTCACGAACGTCCCTAACCCGGGCGATGTATTGAAGACCCGGGTGCTTGCTGGTGATGTGCCCGATGTCATTAACATCTATCCGCAAAACATCGATTACCGGGAATGGGCGAAAGCCGGCTATTTCGAAGATATGACGAAGGCCCCTTACTTAAAGAACATCAAAAACAATTACGCCCAGCAATTCGCCATTAACGGCAAGGTCTATAACGCACCGCTGACTGCCAACGTGTACGGGTTCTTTTACAACAAAACCGCCTTTGCCAAAATGGGGCTGAAAGTCCCAGAAACTTGGGCTGAATTCGAAGCCCTCGTTAAACAGATTCGTGAGCAAGGTAAGACGCCCTTTGCTCTCGCCGGGACTGAAGGCTGGACACTGAACGGTTATCATCAGTTGGCCCTGGCCACCGTTGCCGGCAGTGCGAAGAAAGCCAATCAAGTTCTGCGGTTCAGTCCGGTCAACGGCATCAAAGCCAGCAACCCGGTCATGCAGCAGGATTTCAACCGGCTTGATCTGCTGCACAAGAACAACGCCGCTCAGAATAACTGGCGCGGGGCCAGCTACAACGACGCCGTCGTGGCCTTCACCAAGGGCGATGCCCTGATCATGCCCAACGGCTCCTGGGCCTATCCGGTTATTCAGCAGCAGAAACCCAAGTTTAAGGTCGGCACCTTTGCCTTCCCGGGTAAAGAAAAGGGTGAAAGCCTCACCGTGGGTTCCGGCGACTTGGCCCTGTCCATTTCATCCAGTTCCAAACACAAAGCCGCGGCTGAAAAGTTCGTGGCCTACATGACTACGCCCCAAGCGATGCAGAAATATTATGATGTTGATGGGTCGCCATGTTCTGTCATCGGTGTCAAGCAGGCGGGCATCAATTCGCCGCTGGGCGGCATCACCAAATACGCCTTTACCAAGCATCAATTCGTTTGGATGGCCCAGGATTGGACCAGTGAGAATGATTTCTTCACACTGACCACCAACTACCTGTTGAACGGCAGCAAGTCGGATTTGGTGCACGCGTTGAACGCCTTCTTCAATCCGATGAAGGCCAGCAATTAAGGAGGGGGAAAACAACATGCGTTTACAGAAATTTATCAGTAAATATTGGGGTTGGTTGTTTCTGATCGTCCCCGTCCTATTGCAGCTCATTTTCTTCTATGTGCCGCTGATTCAGGGGGCGTTCTACAGTTTTACCGACTGGACCGGGCTGACGTATAACTTCCACCTAGTCGGTTTCAATAACTACAAGATCCTCGCCACCGACCCGAAGTTCATGAAGGCCATTGGTTTCACCATCATCTTGACGCTGGCCATGATCATTGGCGAAATCGGTTTGGGCATTCTGTTTGCCCGGGTCCTAAACGCCAAGTTCCACGGCCAAACGTTCTTCCGGGCCTGGTTCTTCTTCCCGGCCGTCCTGTCCGGGCTGACTGTCTCCTTGATTTTCAAGCAGATTTTCAACTACGGCTTGCCGGCAATCGGCTCGTTCTTTGGTATCAAAGCGCTGGAAACCAGTTTGCTGGGCACCGCTGGCGGCGCCATCGTGGCCGTGGTCTTCGTCATGATCTGGCAAGGGGTGGCCATGCCCATCGTTATTTTCTTAGCCGGGTTGCAGAGCATTCCCGAAGAAATCAAGGAAGCCGCCCGTATTGACGGGGCCAACGACACTACGATATTCTGGAAGATCGAACTGCCCTACCTGCTGCCGAGTATCTCCATCGTCTTCATCATGGCGCTAAAAGGCGGGCTGACGGCCTTCGATCAGATTTTCGCCTTGACGTCCGGCGGTCCCAGCGACGCCACCACGTCCTTGGGCCTGCTGGTTTACAACTACGCCTTTAAGAACAACCAGTACGGCTACGCCAACGCCATTGCCCTGGTGCTGTTCATCTTGATCGCCATCATTTCGCTAATTCAGATCAAGGTATCCCAGAAGTTCCAGATCGATTAGGAGGATCGTCATGCAAACAGAAAAGAAAACACGCAACATTGGCAAATATATCCTGTTAACCGTCGGCGGCATCCTCATTCTGATCCCGCTGCTGGTCACCGTCTTCAGTTCCTTCAAGACCACGAAGGACATCATGGGGAATTTCTTCTCCTTCCCCAATCCCGGTACACTGGATAACTACCGGCGGCTGTTGGCCGACGGCATTGGCGGTTACTTCTGGAACTCCACGGTGATCACCGTCATCTCCGTTCTGCTGGTCATGTTCTTCGTGCCCATGGCTGCCTACTCCATTGCCCGGAACATTTCGAAGAAACGAGCGTTCAGCCTGATGTACAGCTTCCTGATTCTCGGGATCTTCGTGCCCTTCCAAGTCATCATGATTCCCATTACCGTCATGATGAGCAAGCTGGGCTTGGCCAACATGTGGGGGTTAATGCTGCTGTACCTAACTTACGCGGTACCGCAGACATTGTTCCTCTACGTGGGGTTCATTAAGATGGGCGTGCCCGAGAGTCTGGATGAAGCCGCCGAAATTGACGGTGCCAGCAAGATCACGACCTATTTCAAGATCGTCTTCCCGATGCTGAAACCGATGCACGCGACAACGCTGATTATGAACGCGTTGTGGTTCTGGAACGACTTCATGCTGCCGTTGTTGATTTTGAACAAGGACTCTAAGATGTGGACGTTGCCGCTTTTTCAATATAACTATCAAGGCCAATTTTTCAACGATTACGGACCCAGTTTCGCATCGTACGTCGTTGGGATCATTACCATCACGATTGTCTATGTCATCTTCCAGAAGAACATTATTGCTGGGATGAGTAACGGAGCAGTAAAGTAAACCATTTCACGACAGTAAAGTACGTCTCAATACGAGGCGTACTTTTTCTGTCTCCCGACCTTTATTGCATGTCATAGACATCTGTTGGTAAAGTTGTACACCTCCAAGTTCCTGTGTGATGAAGAAAGGCAAGCTTAGTCAGACTCACGAGCTTTTTAACCAAACCACCCTGACGATCCCTAATATGAGCCATCCAGAGACCACTAAACCCGGTGATGAACCCGCAACGTCCATCACTGATTCGAACATAATCGTTCAAGCACCAACCTTTTACTTTCTTCGTATTCTTTTTCACTCGTTTTTGAGTAGCGTTCTTTTGCTTTCGCCCCCTGCGTGCCGTTGCTTCATGCAATGATCGTTTTTTCGTCCGAAACTGATCAAACATCACAACTGAGTTTGGCTCTTCAATAATTTGTTGAATTCCACTGATTGCTACAGCATCGCGATAATGTGCTTTTGCCAAACCCAACTTTTTTCGCTGAACCGTTGTGATGTAGCCATAGGTGAAATGCGCCTCAGGAAAAGCGGTAAGCAATCGATTACGCAACATATTCATAATATGTGGCATTTTTAAGCGGTGGTATTGTCTTTTTTTGCTCAAATAGCGCATAAAGAGGGCCGCCGGCTCTATGGTTTCGATCTGTGTGACACTTAGTACATAGTGACTGCTTAAAAATTCTATAATTCAGGCAGTTAAGCTAATATATGCATTATTGCGGTATAATAAATCCATTGGAATTAGCTGCTTTCCTGCATTTTCCTTGCATTTTTTGGGAACCTACTCGGAGGTTATCGTATGGTCTATCGTCACAGCCCGCTTCAATTGTCATTTGAATCCTTTGGTGCCGGTTTAAGTACCCCACTTAGCTCTAA
>NZ_BAAFZI010000075.1:0-7266 GCF_045862175.1 Lacticaseibacillus salsurae
AGGTTGATCCGGAAACTGGTGAATGGAAAGGTTCCGGTATCGAAACGTTATTTTAAAACAAGACAGCTCTCAGTGAACTGCCTTGCAGGTAAATCGAATTCAGTTCCAACAAATTGGGTAAAGGTCACGGCCGCTTCCAAACGGACGCTATTTATTTGGAATTGTTGCTTACATGAAAAATTGCTTTACGGTATCGTTAAACTGGAGGATTGTTGAGATGAACGACTTATTCGAACATGCGCCAGTGCCTAAGGCGTATATGCAACTGGCCTTACCGGTGGTGATCGGCATGGTTGCCAGCATGATCTACAATTTAGCGGATACCTTTTTTATTGCGCAAACTGGCAACGCGGATCTGGTGGCAGGCGTCGCGTTAGGCACACCGGTATTTTCCTTTATGTTAGCGCTAGGGGATATCTTCGGCTTAGGCGGCAGCGCTTTGATTTCACGGCTGATGGGCGCTCATGATTATCAAAAGGTGAAACGGGCCTCGAGTTTTTGTTTTTATGCCGCCATTATTTTAAGTTTGATCGTCACGGGATTGATGTTGGGTTTTGAGCAACCGATTTTGGGCTTGCTTGGGGCGACGGCTTCAACGCGTGCTTATGCTGGCGGCTTTTATCGGATGTTGGCCATTGGTGCGGTGTTCATTATTGTGTCATTGGTACCAGGCAACATCATTCGTACCGAAGGCTTGGCCAAACAATCGATGATCGCCACAGCGGCAGGATGTGCGTTGACCATTGTGTTAGATCCGATTTTCTTGTTTGGGTTGCACTGGGGCGCGACTGGTGTGGGTTTGGCCAATGTGATCGGATACATGTTGAATACTGGGTTGCTGGTATGGTTCACTATGTCGAAGTCCGAGTACTTAAGCGTGAAGCCATTGCTGGCGCATGTCGATACCAAGGCCTTTTGGGCAATTGTCGCCATTGGGATCCCAGCTTCGCTGACCAATTTCATGCAAAGCTTCGGGATCGCCTTGTTGAATTCGCATTTGGCGCATTACGGCTCTGATGCGGTGGCAGCCATGGGCATCGCCCAAAAGATCTACATGGTGGTGATGCTGGTGATGGTCGGCTTTGCTTTTGGGGCCCAACCGTTGATCGGCTATAACTTTGGCGCGAAAAATCATGACCGATTAAAAACCATCTTGAAGTATGATTTCAAAGTGGAAATCGGCTATGCCTTAGTTGCCGCAGCTTTGTTAATGATTTTTGCCCCACAACTGGTCGCCTTATTCATGAACACACCCAAAATTGTGGTCCTTGGCAGTTTGATGCTGCGGGCGTTGTTGATGACGACGCCATTCATCGGGGCCATCTTAGTCTTTACCACCGTCTTTCAATCGACTGGCCAATCGCTTGGGGCCTTGATCATGGCGATTTCGCGTCAAGGGGTGGTATTCTTCATCGTCATGATGATCTTGTCATTACTCTTAGGCTTGCACGGGGTGATTTTTGCCCAAGCGGTTTCAGATGTGATCACCTTTGTTATTGGGATCGTGGTTTATCGACGCGTCATGCGGAATCACTGAGAAAAGCGCCGCAACTTTCGCTGAAGTTGCGGCGCTTATTGCGATAAAAATAGTAATTTCCCCATATTCGCAACAAATTTACGATTTATGCTTGACCTGTAACGCGTTCCAACCGTTACAGTGTAACCGTAAACAAAAACAAGGAGGTCGCGAATATGTTCATCGCCGATCATGCGCCAGTCTACCCGCGCGTTAAGTTAACTCGTTACGATAAGCTTACTGCATTGCAACAGGCAGCGGTCTTTTTGCACCAAGATCGCGGCCTCGATTTTCAACAAGCCATTTCCAGTCTTCTAGCCAGTGCGGCTCGAGATGCCTTGCAACTCGATGACCGCACCGCCTTGATCCATGCCACTGATCCGGATTGCACCCAGCCAGAAGTGTTGGTGATGACGTTGCGCCGGCCGATTTTATGGACTATTTTGAAAAAGCCGATCGATTATCTGATCGTCTTGCGCGTACCGCAACTGTTCAATGACGCCCAACTCCAGCAACTGCGGGCAAAAGTTGCGGCAGTGGTTGCCGCCAATCACCAATATTTTGCCCAATGGCGTGATGATCCTGTCGGTTTAGGCATGTTTGCCGATGACTTAATTTAACTCCTATAGGATGCGTGTCACTGAAAAAATCAGTGGCGCGCTTTTTTAGTTGCAATGCGTCAACGCGGTTGCGAGCCAATCACAGTATTCATGTTCTCGTGATACTGCATGTTGGAGGATCAAATAATGGCCGAGGCCTACTGCGGGCGCGCCATCAGGAAACTTGGTCGCCAATTGATGCTCTAAGTGGGTGCGTTTAGCCGTATGTTCAACTTGTTGGGCTTCAAGCATCGAGCGCAAGCGGGCGTCGTTGGCATCGGGGATGAAGTAAAGCTTTAACGCAAACTCATCTTTGCCATTGGTTGATGCCGGCGTTGGTGCGGCGAGCCAGGCGTTCAATGTTTCTAACCCAGCGTCGGTGATCGCATAGCGTTTGCGGGCGAGTTTTTCGCCGGTGACTTCTTCGGTGTGCGTTAAAGCGCCGGCAGTTTCTAGTTTTTGCAGTTGGGGATAGATCTGTGAATGTTGCGCCGACCAGAATTCTCCGATATCTGAATCAAAGGCTTTTGTCAGTTCATAGCCAGTCCGTGGCATTTGATGAAGCAGGCCTAAAATAATGAATTGCAGTAAATTGCGTTGTGCCATGAATTTTCCTCTTGACGATTTGATAAGTTGAGTATAACATAATCACGTTGATTAAAACATGTCATTAATGACATATAGGAGGAACGCACATGGCAAACTTGAATCACTTAGATAAGCACTTTGAAACTTTAGACGACTTTTTAGGTACGCACTTTATTTATACTTACGACAACGGTTGGGAATATGAATGGTACGCTAAAAATGATCACACCGTTGACTACCGCATCCACGGCGGCATGGTCGCCGGGCGTTGGGTCACCGATCAAGAAGCGCACATCGCGATGTTGATCCCAGGCGTGTACAAAGTCGCTTGGACGGAACCGACTGGGACTGACGTGGCGCTGGATTTTGTGCCGAATGAACATAAGCTCAACGGCACGATTTTCTTCCCGAAGTGGGTCCAAGAACATCCAGAAATCACGGTCACTTACCAAAACGAACACATCGACTTGATGCACGAATCCCGCGAAAAGTATGAAACTTATCCAAAGCTGGTCGTGCCAGAATTTGCACACATCACTTACATCGGTGATGCCGGTCAAAACAACACCCAAGTGATCGCCAAGGAACCTTATGCTGGGATGCCAGATGATATCCGCAACGGCAAGTTCTATGATGACAATTATCAAATGATCAAGTAATCGAAAAGCCTCAAACCTCATCCCCGGTTTGAGGCTTTTTTCTTAAACAAAAGTAATGTTTGTCGGCGTCACCGCTTACGTGACAACACTGTTAGATTGTGCGCCTGAAGAATATGTTATTCTTGCAATAGCAATTTGCGAAAAGGGGGAGCTCATGGCACAGTCATTGTTATTAGTGGAAGATGAAGAAAGTTTGACCACCTTTTTATCCTCAGAACTCAAATTTGAAGGCTATGATGTCAATGTGGTGCACGACGGCTTGAGTGCTTGGCAATATTACCAAGCTCACGGCCAAAGCCTCGACTTGGTGATTTTAGATTGGATGTTGCCCAAACTCGATGGCTTAGAAGTCTTACGGCGCATTCGCAAAAATGACGACTTGCCAGTGATCATGATGACGGCCCGCGATTATGTCGGCGATAAGGTGGCAGGGTTAGATAACGGGGCCGATGATTACATCACCAAGCCTTTTGATATCGAAGAATTGCTGGCGCGCGTTCGTGTCTGTGTCCGCCGGCAAAATCATACCCCGCACAGTACTTATACCGTTGGGGATTTGACGCTTGATACTAAAGCCCGTACCGTTCGGCGAGGCGACCAAGTGGCAGTGTTGACCCCGCGTGAATACGAGTTGTTGTTAGCTTTGATCCAACATGCCGATAATCCCATGACGCGCGATGAGTTGTTGGACACGGTATGGGGCCAAGATTTCGATGGGCAAGTCAATATTGTGGATGTTTACATTCGCTACTTGCGCAACAAGTTGGACTTGCCGAATACGACGCCATTGATCCACACAGTGCGCGGTGTCGGTTACGTGTTATCAGCGGACTGGTGCCATGCCTAAAAATACCGAATCTAGCGCGAGTCGGATTTCGCGCGCTTATGCCTGTTTACTCACTGTATTGATGCTGGCGGTGGGGGTGGTCACCATCAGCGTGGTCGGCGCGCATTTGATCCACAACAAACAAGACGATGCGTCGCAATTGATGACGACCTTGCAAAAAAGCTTCGCCGATAATAAACCAGACTGGGATTATTGGCGTGATACTGCGAATGTCAACATGCATACCAGCTTTGTGCGTGTGATCGTACGACCGCATGCCAAACCCACGCGCTATTACTACACCAAACATACGCAAGCCTTTTTGAAAGATGATTGGAATACTTGGGCGTTGTGGTCGCATGTCCAGTATCAACAAAAGCACGGGATCTATTACCACTTGGCTGAAACCAAGTATTATGGCAAAACCAAAGTCACTTATGAATTGTGGTTGAGTTTGAATAATATGATCGAATTATTCAAGCTGACGCTTTTGGTGATTGTGGTGATGAGTATGATCGGCTTATTGTTAGGCATTTGGTTGATTCATATTTTTGCCAAACGGCTCAACCAACCGCTGGTAGATCTGACCACTGCGGCTGAAACCATCGTGGAAGCTAAAGACGCGACTTATCATGAAACGTTGCCAGTACCTGATGGCCCTGCAGAAGTGCGAGCATTAGGCATCGAATTCAACCGCTTGTTGACCAGTTTGAATCAACAAGTGATCCGCAATCATCAATTTGTTTCGGATGCGTCCCACGAGTTGCGCACGCCGTTAGCGGCAATTCGCGGACATGTGGGCTTGATTCGCCGCCATGCCAAAGATCATCCTGAAATCGTGCCGGAATCCTTAGCCACTATCGAATCATCAAGCCTTGCGATGCAAGAGTTGATCGAGCGATTATTAAGCTTGTCACGAATGGATCATGCGCATTTGGCAGGCGATTGGTTTGATTTGACGGAGCTTGCGCAACGCGTGGCCACCAGCTATCCGATCAGTGAACACAAGCCCTTGCAAGTGATCGGCACAGAAACAGTGTTGGCCTATGCGCATCGTGATTCGATCGAGCAAGTGGTCGTGGCATTACTCAACAATGCTGAAAAATACGGGGAAGATTCGCAAATTACCCTTGAAGTCTCGCGCACGCATGATCGGGCGCTGTTGTCTGTGTCTGACTTAGGTCCAGGGGTTGCAGACGTTGATAAGGCCAAAGTGTTCGACCGGTTCTATCGCGTGGATGCTTCGCGCGAAAAACAAATCGGTGGTACCGGATTGGGCTTAGCCATTGCCAAGCGCTTGATCGATTTGAATCACGGTGAGCTGGAAGTCATCGATAATCATCCAACTGGGGCTAAATTTGTGATCAGTTTGCCGACGAATAATTAAATATGATGAAGACTAAGGCGAAATGCTTTGGTCTTTTTTTGTGGCGTAAAAATCATGATTGACGTTTTGAAGTTGACTGCCATTTAGAAACTGAGCGCGATTCTGAGAAATTCTCAGGTTAATTTCAACAAGCTTAAGGGGATGCCGACAAGCAAAGTCGGTACACTGAAGTCATTCAAAAGCTTGTTGGAAAGGAGCTTTCATGCAAATCGCCTTGTTGATGCCGTGCTATCGGCCACAACATTTATCCCAAATCATGGTGGCAGTTCAAGCCCAAATCGATATTTGTACCAAGTTGTGGCCGCAAGTTAACTTTCGGCTGTGGTTGATCGATGATGGGGCCAGCCCAGCTGTGGCTGATGAAATGGCCCAGTTAAAAGCTAGCGTGCCTCATGCCCATAAGTTAGGGCTATCTCGGCATTTTGGCTATGACGCAGCGGTTCAAGCGGGCTTGGCGTCAATTGCTGCAGATGCTTATGTAGTGATCGATCCAGAACAAGCGACGATGATCGACGCTTTTGCCACGATGATCGATGCGTTGGTTGTTGGGGGCTATCAGGTGGTAGGCTTTGCCAGCAAGCATCGCGATTTGTTTCGTGATTGTGCGTTCACGGCTCAAGTCAAACGCGCCTTATTGCAAGGGGCGAGCCGGCATGCTTTTGCATTAAGTGATTTACAAGACATCGGTTTTAAACAAAAACGCCTAGCGTGGATCGGCCCGATGCCTAAACGCCAAGCCCCACCTTGGGTATTGTGGGGCGTTGCGGTGGTGATCGTGATCGCATTGAGTTTTTGGCCGTTGGGGGCAACGGTTGGCAATGTGATTTTATTAGGCATTTGCCTGACGCTTTGGCAACGGCGTAAACCGGGTGGTCCAAGTTTTGTGATTTCGACTATCGACTAAGGAGTAAGCAATTGAAACATTTCTTTCAACGACCAGTGGTGACTTTTATTTTACGCACGCTGTTTTATGCCGTGATTTTGTTACTGCTGGTGTATCTCTACAGCTACCGCGGCGTGGGTGGCAGTCACTTTATTTATAACGAATTCTAGTAACTTGGAGGCTTATTGTGATCACAGACATTATTCAAGCTATTGATGCGCAAGCCCAAGTGGTACCGCATCAGGTATGCTACCAAATCAATGACCAAACTTATGATTATCAACAACTCAGCATTGCTTCGACCAATTTAGCACAAGCCATCGCTGGTTGTGACTTACCTGAAAAATCCCCGATCATGGTGTATTGCGATCAAAGCTTTGAAACCATCGTTGCTTTTCTCGCTTGTGTGAAATCGGGGCATGCCTACATTCCAGTGGACACCCATTCACCGCAGACGCGTTTGACCATGATCGAAAGCATCGCCAAGCCGGCATTGATTTTAGCCGTGGCAGACTTACCGCTTCAAATGCATACCCCAGTGTTAGATGCACATACGCAAGCCATTGCGGCTAGTCGCGCCCATGCAGCGCAGTTGACACCAGTGACTGGGGATGACACCTTTTATATTATTTTCACCTCAGGCACTACTGGCCAGCCCAAAGGCGTGCAGATCTCGCACACCAACCTGTTGAGCTTTGTCAATTGGATGAACAGCTTTGATTTGCCAAAACATGCACAAGTGTTGAGCCAAGCCCCTTATTCGTTTGACTTGTCGGTGATGGGCTTGTATCCGGCGTTGACGCAAGGT
>NZ_BAAFZI010000076.1:0-7233 GCF_045862175.1 Lacticaseibacillus salsurae
CACCAACCCGTCTCTTTGACTCGTTGCTGGTAAGATAACACTCTACGGCTTCGATATAAGTTTCTACTGAAATCTTAGTCATACAAATACCCCCAAAGTTGTGTTCCAACTTTAGGGGTAAAGGTCAGCTCGCGCTTTTATTTAATAACAAAGAAAGGTTCTGTGTGCTGAGAACTATTATCCTTCAACAAACCTTCAAAATATAGAGTTGGTCTTCAACAGCCACTAAGTCAACGCCCTAGGCTCTAAAATGCTCCAAGTCTAAGAACTTCCAGAAATCTACAGTTTGAACACCCAGCGCTTGCGCAACAAATGGAATCTTAGGCTCATTAGCTGTTGCCTTACCGTTCGGTCCCGTATTGCGTTCATCCGTGACAATGGCATATTCTTCCTGTTTGGCACATGCAATTAGCCAAGGGTCAGCTTTACTATAATCATCTGTCCATTGGCTATAGCCCGCCGCGGTCCAGTTGTTAGTTGTCGTTAAATAGTTTGCGACCTCGCTATACGTATCGATATACTGATCTGCAATGATCTGCTTATCGCGATAATACGACTTAGCCCAATCACTAAGATCGTCGCCAAGTCCACTAATTTCATCAAACACCCGATCAAGCATATAAATTTCAGGTGTTTGTTCAAAGAAGTGCCAAACGATCGGAAAATACATTCGCCGATAGTGGCGATTGGCGTTGATGAAAATATTGGAGTCTAGCAAAAATCCTTTCATCTGCGCGTCTCACGTTCACTGTAAGTTGCCACGGTCTTATCCAGCATCTTGGGACTAATTCCAATTAAGCTTGCCGCTTTTGTCGGTTGCAATCGTCCCGTATTTTGCGCAACTACCAACGCTTGCATATAACGGCTATCGTTGTAACTTAAAGCAGTGTTATACGGATTGCCACCAGAATTCGACTTTTGAGGCTTGAACTCCGGAAACTCAATTGCATCCGCATCAGCAATCAGCCCAAGTTGTTGTCCTCGGATTGCTGCTGACTGAGGGCTCACATGAAAATACCGAGCCACTTGGGCAATGTCGTTTGCATCAAACCGCTGAACGAACTCAGTATGCGGCATCAAAAAAGCAGAAGTCACTCGGTTGATCAAGCGTTCCTCGCTAACGTCGTGATCGATTCCTTGCAAAAGCTCGTCTGTACCCCGCATCAGATGAACAAATTCATGAATCAGGGAAAAAATTCGTGCGGTGAAGCTGTCTTTTTGATTCACAAAAATCAATGGTGCATATTCATCAAGAAGCACGAAAGCACGTAGATCTTCGACTTTAAGTGGACGATTGGTGCCTAACCCTGCGCCACCTTTTTGCATGGACAACACGCCTAATTGTGCAAGCTGTCGCCGAAGGTCCTCGTAAAGCCTACGCGCATCAGAAAAATGGTCCAACGTCAATAAGCGTCGAAGCATTCGCAATGTCTCTGGCCAACTAGATTGGTTGTCACTGCCAATGAAACTTAGCTTCTGAGCGGCTTGACCACTGTCTTCTTTGAACCAAGCTTGCTTACGTTGCATTTCATAAATGACATCGCGCACCGTCAAATTGACCTGAGCCGGCGCATTTGCCTGGGTGCGAAAAGCTAAGCGAATACTTTCTAACTCAGGTGCATGTTTCAGTAAAAGTTGCCCGAAAGGCACATGGAGACGACGAGCAAAATCGCCTAACTGCTTAACTGTCGGTTTGAGATAATTATCAAAATTCTGATCCAACCATTTGGTATTTTGCTTAAGCTGGACCTTATTTTCGACCTCTAGATCAGTAATGTTCAACGCCCATTGAATCAATGCTGGGTCAACCGTGATGCGAGTAGCAACCACTGCTTTCGCCTCCTTTCGTCTCACCTCATCATATCATGACACACCAGGGGTGCATAGGACAACTTTTCCCTCATCGTCATTGTAACTGATCCGTTTACAGCCCAATATTGAGATGTGTTGCAGCACGTGAACTGGTTGGACTCAGGCCTGCATATCCAGGTAAGTGCGTCTCATTCCTCGACTCGATACCGCTCCACTACTGCGATCAGCGCCATCCCCTGCTTGCGGGTCAAAGTCTGATCATCACAAAGCGTCGTGATCGCCAAAGACACCACCTGCCAGGCTTTGCGGAAGTCAGCTGCAGCTAACCTTACGCGGTATCGCTCCAACACCTGCGTCAAAGTGCGCGCTGACCAGCGTTTCACCGTTTCAAGTCCGACCAGATACATCCCTGCATAAAAGTCCACCATCAAAGCAATGAACTCAGCGGTATCCATACCATGCGTTTGGGTGGCTAAAAGGCACGGCTTTCGCAACCGTTCCGCCAATCGGAAGCCTTGAACGAAGGCTTGTTTTGCAGTACGTGCGACCCAAGTATACCGACCGATGGTAACCGGATGATCCAAATTTTCCACGTGAGGAATCAACAAAGCATAGCCACCATCGTGATCACCGGCGATGCCATGGGTCACCAACACCATTTGCATGATCGCTGACAGCGGCTTCGCACTGTCCTGTTTCTTCAAAAAACGTTGTTCGTCAAAACCTTGCCGATCAATGTTTACCTGATGCGACATCGCAAAGTCGATCAACCAGTTGATATACTCATCGCGCAATTCAGGACTCATGTATGGTTGCACGCATGCCGTCACGAACACTTGGATGATCATCAACTTGCGGGCAAATGCGATTGAATCATCAATGGCGTCCAACTGTTGGGTCAACACTTGTTGGTAAGGTGACACATCCTGTACTCGGCGCAGATCCTTGCCAGTGTGCATATACATCGACACGATAAAATCATCCAAGACAGCTTGGATCTCAGCATCAGATTCAGTGGGTAAGTTAGAGTCAGGGAGCGGCGAGTTGATGAACTGTTGAACGAGGCATTGAAGATCATTCAACGGGGAATTGTTAGGCATAGGCACTCCAATCACAAATCTAATATTGAGTTTAGCTATTTCTGGTTCGTGCAAGACACGAATTCAACAGCTACTAGTTAATCGCCGACAATTGACATTCGTTTTCAAAACAAATTCACTAAACTTTGTGAACATTCGACAAAATTTTCTTAAGGATCCTCAGCAGTACATCACGATTGCAGTTGTATCCATGCATAAATTCCTCACAACTATTTTTTATGTTCTCAATACAAACTTGAGCATCTTCTTTGGACATTTGTTTAGACAGAAACTTACCGTATTGCTTGTCTAAATTCTGTTCCTTCAAGAACTGAATGTGCGATAGCTCTTGATTCGACGTCAGGAGTTGTTGTGTATACTTGTAAACCTCAGGATTGTCTACTACAACAACTGTCAAATGCCGTTTAACACGAGTAAGTGCTTCAAAGAGCATCCATTCTTCCTTATAAGGATACCAAAATCCATTGTTTACTTGAATTCCCTGGTTTGTAACCCGGTATCGATTATCCAAAATCACTAGGACATTATCATACTCTCGGCCAATAACATCGTGCGTTCCTAATGATCCAGAAAATTGATGTCGATGCTTAACATTATGACTTTCTTTTGTCACGTATTCTGTTGGCTCGATAACTTGA
This sequence comes from Lacticaseibacillus salsurae, assembly GCF_045862175.1. Taxonomy (NCBI): domain Bacteria; kingdom Bacillati; phylum Bacillota; class Bacilli; order Lactobacillales; family Lactobacillaceae; genus Lacticaseibacillus; species Lacticaseibacillus salsurae. The sequence continues at coordinate 3,551 of NZ_BAAFZI010000076.1, forward strand.
AAATGATCACAATCATGCGCCCATGAAAGAAAACTGTGTGCATCATCAACATTTCTGAAATATTTAACATCGATATCTTTGTAATCGAACGGAACAGCATCTTTAGCTGACTTATTGTCGAGTAATCGAGTGATAAACGATGCCATTGCTGGATTAGAACGAATTTTGTCAGTAAGCGCAATAATCTCAAAACGGGAATCAACTGTGATGTCACAGTGAAATGACAATTTTTCTTCATCAGGATGGAATACCTGTTTTCTATCAATGCTAAAGACTACCAAGGTATGCTGGAGATTCAAAATCGCATCCAACTGGTTTTGTCTTAAGCGTTGTGCTTCGTCAATCAGAATAACATCATAGTTTTCCTCAGTAAGTGTTCTCCGCGCATCTTTTATGGGGTCAACGCAGATTCCCAGTTGTCTTGAAATTTCTTGAGAATTTTCCAACTTGCCACAAAAAATAACTTGCACTTTCTTTCCACATTCCTGATATTCCTTAGCCAGATCGAGTAAAAGTAGAGTTTTACCTGTACCCGCTCCACCTGTGATAACTATTTTCTGCTTCAAGGATTTCAAAGCTTTTGTGCGTGCTTGATATTGACGTTGAGTAAGAAAATACATATGATTTTTGAATTTCTCAGCTTCTACGTATGGGGAGATTACCATACTTGTTAAGTCGATGTCTGGGAGCAGGTAATTGTCACAACTGGATGCACGAATCCATTCATTGATAACATTTACGTCAATCGAGATTAGCTTGCCATGCTCATCTATGCTAAACAAGCTATTTTCACTTCTCACATAGCAGCATACACAGCAGGAGTGACTGTTTAATACCTTTAGATACAGCATATGTCGAGCCAGTTGGCGCTCAATTTCTTCCTTGCCGCCCTCAGGAAAATCGCTCTTCAATTCAATATTCAGAATTGAGGTGTCACTAACCCGTAAAACATCAAACTGTTCACGGAGCCCGCCCGTAGTTGAAATATATCCTAAGATGTAACCGCCGTCATCCACGGCGTCAAATTTCAGTTGAACTACAAGTGAGTATAGGTCATCTAGTTCTGCAAGAGAAAAACTTTCGGCCCCCTTTCTGGCATTGAACCCAGCGTCGTGCAAACGTAAAAAGCTCGAAATCACCGTAGGATTCTCAGTACCACAAACTTCGACAACGTCCGATAAGCTAGTAAACTCTTCTTTATTCATTGACTCTCCTCTACTTTTGACATTCACAACAGCCACTATATACAAAAAAGGGATATAATCCTTCTAGTGCAATGCTATACGTGTCGACACGCACTTTATACCAACCCGATTTCAAGCAAAAGCGGCAAATAATTCCAGACACGGGCAGCCGGCCCGCCGGAATTATTTGCCGCTCTTTATATGCACATTAATCCAGCAATTGAGGATACAAAAAGAGGAGCCCCTCCCGTATACTGTTTAACGACCAAGAAAAACAGACAAAAGGAAACTCCATACTTGAATCATACAGGACAAACACGAAAAAGCAAAGTAACCAAATCCCTTCAGCAACAGTACGATCAGTTCGTGCTTGATATTCTCACGGATATCGCCTGCCCACATTGTCAAAACTCGTCTGGCTTGACTCAGCATGGCCGGTATCGCCGCCATTTATACTACGTTGGCGGCTTTCGAGGCATTATTGAAGTCATGCGACTACATTGTCACGCCTGCACGAAAACCTTTGTACTTCTTCCTCCAGGCATTGTACCGTACAAGCGCTACGTGCTTGCCTCGATTCTTCAGGCTGTACATGCGGCAGCGGCCAAGTCTGTTTACTATGCCGAGTATAGCCTTGATCTTTCTGCCAGGCTGATTCGCAGATGGTGTGCGCACTACAGTCAGTGGCACAAAATGCTCTGTCAGACTCACAACATCAGTCTGCGTCAGGAGGCGAAAGTCGCCGCAATCGCATATTCACAGCTGCGCCCGAGTCGGCGGCTAATGCAAGTTATTTCAGCTTGGACCCCAGCGTTCCACGCGCTTTAAGCCTTTCACATAGTTTGCCATTATCGGCAATGTCTTCTGCGTGTATTCTATCAACATCTTTAGAACAATGAGGTGTAACTTGATGAACGCAGAACAACTTGAAGACATTGCTTTATTTCGGTATGAGCTGATTCAGCCGCTCATTGCGGAATCGTTCCCTGATCATACAAAACAAGAATACATGAAACGGATTGCCGCAACCGAGATGGTCTTGCCTAACGGTAAGCGAGGGACAGTTGGTGTCGGAACTTTGAAAGAATGGGCAGCGAATTATCGCAAGTTCGGCTTAAAAGGATTGAAACCTAAGCGCCGGAACGATGCGGGTAACAACCGTCGCCTGAACGATGAACAAAAAGCAGAAATAATTCGGCTTAAAACCCAAAGCCCGAATCGGCCAGCCACAGTAATTCGTAAACGGATGATCATGACTGGCTTCTTTGCCCAAGGGGTTCCTTCCGAGAGCACATTTCAGCGTTATCTGGCGCAGGTCACTCCCGAGCTTCAGCGGTCTCAAAACGAGGACATGCGGGCGTTTGAAATGAGCCATGTCAACGAGCTGTGGCAGATCGACACCACCCATGGTCCCTTTATCCTGGCTGGCGGCCGCAAGCGGAAGGTTTATATCGTTGGCATTATCGATGACGCCTCGCGATATCTGGTTGGCTGGGGTATGTTCTTCGAAGACAATGCCGTAAATGTCCAGACGACTCTCAAGCAAGCCATCGCCACCTACGGGCGGCCGCGGCAACTTTACGCCGACAACGGTAAGCCATACGTGAACAAGCAGCTTGCCCTAATCTGCGCTGAATTGGGGATCGGCATGCGCCACGCTGCGGTCTATCACGGTAACCAGAAAGGTAAGATTGAGCGCTGGTTTGGCGTTATGAAGCAGCAGTGGATGGCGGACATCAACTATGAGGAGTACCAGTCATTAGAAGCCCTGCGGGCCGAGTTCGCCAAGTATGTTCGTGATCGCAATAATCAGATCAATCGCAACCTTGGAGAGCATGTCACACCAATGGACCGGTTTTGTGAGGAACCAGAGGCAATCCATAAAGTACCCAAGGTGGCGCTGGAGCGAGCATTCTTACACCGTGAAACTCGCAAGGTCGCTAACGATGGCACGATTAGTCTGAATAAGCAGCAATATGAGACTGGTCGAGCAACAATTGGGGCAACAGTCACAGTCCGCTATCAGCCGGACTTATCGAAAGTGTACATCGAGTGGGAGGAAGCACTCGTGGAAGTGCGGCCGGTGGATAAGCTGGAAAACGCCCACGTCAAGCGGCAGCAAGTGCGATTGGCGGAGGGCTAACAGATGGACTTCACGATGTTTTACGGGATGAGTCATAACCCGTTCGATAAGACCGCACCGAAGGTGGTCGAGACAATCGACTTTAAGGAAATGAATGTACGCCTCAAGTATCTGACAAACGTACTGGGCATCGGCCTGATTACTGGCCGACCTGGTGCAGGCAAGACAGTAATTCTTCGGGAGTACGCGCAGCGTCTCAATCCTAATCAATACCGGGTAAGCTATTTACTGTCATCGCGCAGTTTATACCGTTCCGATTACTCAAATAAGCGTCAAATAATTCCAGCCCCGATCTGCCGGACTACCGAAATTATTTGACGCTATTTTTATGCACGAAAATCCGGCGATTGACGATA
>NZ_BAAFZI010000077.1:0-7180 GCF_045862175.1 Lacticaseibacillus salsurae
CAAATGCGTCTACCACGAATTCAAGTATCAGGCCGCGTCATGGGGTAAAGCTCGCCGTGTTATCGTATGTTCTACTCATACGGCAGATGAGCTAGTTCCCTGGAACCACGCATTCGTAGTGACCAGCCTGGCCTCCGAGGCTCCAGAGACTTTGTTCAAGACCTATAGACAGCGGGGCAATGCTGAGAACCAAACTAAGGAGCTGAAATGCGGGTTTGGCTTTGACAAAACAGACAGCTCAACTTTTGCACGGAACACTGCACGAGCCTTGATCACCGGTATTGCCTATAACCTGGTTCAGCTCTTTAAACAGCTCCTTGTCTCGGAAGACCGTCGTTCAACCATCTCCTCGCTACGGTTCAGTCTCTTTCACATTGCCGGTAAGATTACTTGGCACGCCCGTCGAGCCGAAAACTGGGTCGGTCTGTTCGTGGTGCATCGATCACCAACTTCTCCGCTCAGTCAGTATTCGCAACGCTCCAAACGTTGCTTTCAGACCGGCCAGATGCGATCTCATGTCCCCAATACCGAAGTGAATAATCCAGGTATATTTTGAAAATTTAGAAATGACACATGTGTCCATTTCGAAGTTTTGAAATACCGTCAAATCGGGAATAAAGCAAGCATTTACACATGTGCCCATAGACACATGTGTAAATGCTGAATGCGAGATTGCGGTATGCAAGACCGATTCACCACCTTTATTGCCTACTTATGTAGTTAACTTTCGGATGTAGAGTTTCCTCGTACATAACAGGGTGTTTTGATAATTTAAACTAGGTACGCACTTGATCAATGGCTACGTGAAAGTTGAAAGAATTCAGATTAGAACTTGTTGATCTGCTAATCGAACTATTTAGGGAGTGCAGCATGAAGGATTTGGCAATTGAAGAAGCCTCGTATCAATCTATAGACTTGGGAAGTTTGTCGTTTGTAGTGTAGAGACTGTTCTGAATGGACACATGTGTCTATGCGCTACATTGCAAAGTACATCATGTTGGGAAAAATCAGGCTTTTACACATGTGCCCATGGACGCATGTGTAAAAGCCGTCGTGCAAAGATACAGATACATTTTGCAACCCGGTTATATGATTGGCGCATGTAGACTGCGAACATCGTGTCGAATCTTAAGGCGGCTGGAATTTCAAAAATGCGGATATCATGTTAGAGTGCAATCGATCTGTACAAATAGAAGATTACCTGAATAATACGGGTACACTGAAGTTGTTGTTGCCAATAGATCCTTGTTCGGCTTCACGGTTGCGTTTGGATCGAACTGTTCCCAATTATTGTCCCCTATTGTTTTAAAAGAGTCTCAATCCTGATTCTAGGAACTGATTCATGTCTGACAATTATGGACACATGTGTAAACCTGTGTGATATTTTTCTTACAGCGCTGAGTTAACAGTCGGTGGGAGATTACACAGTACCAGAAACAATAGGAGACCGTTTCAAATTTCAAGGAGTGTGCAGCTTCTAGAGATGAGGTCGATTCGTCGCTTTTAGGATGAGTTAGCTGCTATTGATTTACGAAGGCTGAAAAATGGAACAACCATCAATTGATTCATCTAGACCGTAATCAGGTGTAAGGCAAAAAGTGTGGCTTGTATCTTCATAGAATGGCGCATTGCCTCACCTGCAGGCATTTCGGTCATTGAATGGAATTGGTGTATCAATTATTTACACATGTGTCCATAGGCACATGTGTAAATAATTTGGAAATGCGGATTGTGACTCTCACTCGACCGGGACCATGCCAACCATCAGAGATTGTTTTTGATCACGATTAGGTGAGGATAAAACGTGTTTCAAATCACTATTGATATCAATGGATTCTCATAGATGAGCTTCGGCACGGAATTTAGATCTATTGAGGCTCAGGATTGCGTTAAATGAAAGGGAATCACTAGATGATGATCGTTGATCGAAAGGATCTAAAACCTGCAACGGGACTAGTTTTTCAACAAGCCATGGAATACTCGTATGGCGTAATTTTATAATTTACACATGTGTCCATGGGCACATGTGCAAATTATAAAAAAGGAGGCCGAATTTTCGGCCTCCGATGGTACTACAGATTTCGTTTTCTTGCGTCAGTCATTCGAATGCGTTCCAATGACGCTTGGTAAGCCCGACTCCATTCAGGATTGTTAGTGACGTGACTTTGAACATATTCGTCAACCAAGTCTTCAAGAATTTCATACATATACTTATTAGGAGATAGTTCAAGCAATGCTTGAACTTCGATGAAAGTTTGTTGAGGAACACGAATCGTACGACGAACATCCTTGACCGGCTTTGCTGATGCAGCTGCAGGTTGACTACGAGTGGCAGGTTTTGCTGCTTCAGTTTGTTCTTTAGCTTCAGGGACTTTGATGGGTTTAGAATCATAAGTTTCCTTCGCTGGGATGTTTGGTTGATAACTCATGTCAGAAGAGTGCTTCTTCTTTTTATCACTAAAGAAGCCAATATTGTTTTTATTAGTTTGTGCCATCGTTGATTTCTCCTACCATTTCAAGTCGTTCAATTAAGTCATCAGCTAAAGGATCGAAGACGTCCTTGAATAATTTGGTGTTCCAGTAACCCTGACGAGTAACCCCGCCACGAGGGGCAGATTGGATTCGCTTTGCAAACGGGATGATGTGTTTAAACATATTTTGTTCGCCAAACATCCGGATCGCATCCTCGATAACAACTTGATCAATTGCACCGGAGTTTGAAACTTGATTCGGCAAGATCCCTAAAACATCAGTCTCTGCTCCAAAGGTTTCATGTAATTCAGTTAACGTCCCGTTGATAAACGAAATTGCGCCATCAAGGCTATCAGACTGGGTTTGGAAAGCAATAATGACGTAATCAGATGCCATGGTCGCGTTACGAGTTGAATCAGATCGTGGCTGTGGTGGCGTATCGATGAAGATGAAGTCATAATTTGGCTTGATTGGTTCAATGAGATCTTTTAGAACACGGACCTTTTTAGATTCAACTTCATAATAATCATCGTCTGTCCGATCGGCTAACCCATATTTCTTCGACAAGAAAGTAGAAAAGCTGGCAAAATCAATGTCTGAAGGGACTTCATCAAGATTAGGTACGACATTGACGAGCGCTGGCTCAAGGTCACCATCGCGTACAGCGGCCATCATGGATTTTTCTACTATGAAAATCTCATCAGGTGCATAGGCCTTTTTGGTGATACCCATCGTCTTGGAAAGGTTCGCTTGCGGATCTGCGTCAATGACCAGAACCTTATATCCGCGTTCGGCAAGAACAAATGGCAGGTATCGATTGATGGAAGTTTTGCCGACCCCACCTTTTTCATTGGCTACAGTGATTGTCAGCGGACGACTGAGTTTTGGAGCTGAAGGCGCACTTTTAGAATTTGTTGCCAAATTTTTTTCCTCCAATTTACACATGTGTCTATAGGCACATGGACACATGGACGCATTTATACAAGTAAAAATATAGAAGAATATCTCGTAAAAGTCAACCCGCATGGACACATGTGCACATCACACTGTTACTAGATACTATTGTAACAGCATTGAACATTAACTGACGCATGTGTCCATGTGCACATATTTAGGGGTATAAAAGTATACAAGTATAATTTTTTTCTCATTTACACATGTGCCTATGGGCATATGTGTAAATGGACACATTATTATTAAAACAATGAAAAAAGGCCTTGCAATGCGGTTTCTAAACGTTTAAATTCAAGATAAATAAAAAAACGGCCATGCAGGCCGCTAAAAGCTCAGGACGATTGGCGTCGTCACATCGCACGTAAGTAAAGTCATTATACAGCCAACTTGCTCTGGTTGTAAATGCTGAGTGATTTAAAAAATCCGGAGGACAAACCGGAGAGCATCGTGAGAGCCATCGGTTCCTACTTCTACCACACTGATTGTGGTAGAGGAGACGACATCCGACCGAGGGAGAAGCGCATCAAAGGGACAGGTCGCACCGCCACTTCAAAAACGCGTGTCTAGTGTATAACTCTAGTTGTTAGCGCTTAAAATTTGTCTAATCAGAGTATTGGTGTTACTGTGCCTACATAGCTGAGCCACCGATCCGTCCCTTAGTGGCTTGCATAGCTTGAATCTAAATCATAAAAATGAGTCTATTTGCCTTAGGGGGAGTAGGCTCTTTCTTATGTCAAAAATCGAAAGGAGGTTGATCCAGATGAGCTTATCTAAAGACATGCTTAAACTGATCCTGCACGAGGGTCTCGCGCAAACCAAATATAAAAACTCTAAATTAGTTGTTTTGGATCAAACTCTGGAAGTCCGTCCGCATGGTGCAGTCTTCTTGACACGTACCAAACAGAACTTGTCTGAAGCACGGGGCTTCATTGCAACCTCACAAGAAGCTGTAATTGATAACATGGGTTGTAGCCATTGGACACCAAACATCTTCCGATATGGAACTTACTCGGATGATGTCCGCAAGACCATCGTGGGTCACAGCGAAAAGAACCTTAAGCAAATCAACACCTTGGTAGTTGATGCAGATTTTGGCGATCACAAACCTCGGTACTCTGAAGCGATGCTGGAAAACTTCATCATCAAGAAAAAGGATCTTTTCGACCCAGAAATCTGGCCGACAGCTATCCTCGAAACGCCACATGGATATCAAGCTTACTACGTTTTGTGGAAGCCAGTCTTTATTGCCAAGAAGGGGACTCGCTATCCAGCAATCGAAGCCGCTAAAACAGTCAGTGAGCAGTTGCGTCAAAGCGTCCTGAAGAAGCTCCCACAAGTAGACGTTGGGTGTAATGATCTAGGCTTCTTCAGAATGCCGTCTGACGACACGATTCGCTTCTTTGAACCGTCGCTCACTCTTGATTTCAGCATGTTGCTGGATTGGGCGAAGGACATTGTAAATAAAAAGGCTACGGTGATCAAACCAGGTGTCGGTCCAAAACAAACCGACCAACCGTGGTTTAATGCGCTCGTGCACGCTACAGTCGTGCGTGGTGATGGTGATCTTGGTCGCAACAATACACTTTTAACGATGCTCTTGGCATGTTACTCCTCTGGGTGGGGGAAAGACCGTGCTTATGACCTTGCTGATGAGTGGAATTCAAAGCAACCAGAACCACTGCGAGATACTGAAGTCCGTGGAATTCTTCGAAGTGCGTATTCAGGAAAGTATCAAGGTGCAAATAAAACCTACATTCAGTTACTAATGAATCGCTGGGCGCCAGAAGTCCGCCCATTTGCGTATGCAGGTCGCCAAAATTGGGTGAAATTTGCTAAACCACGCCACATGCGGAAATATTCTCACGTTTCAGAATGGGCAAAAGACCTGGTGAAGTACATCCAGCGCCTGGGTGCACGTAGCACGTCACTGGCGTTAAAGACTGCGGACATCCGCTCAGCGTTGAAAATTAGCCGCGATTCTCTCAATAAGACCTTAGACTATGTTGCAGAGCATGGTTTACTTCGAGTACAACGAACTCGTGGACGCAACGGTGGGCTGGTCTTGATCACGATGATGATGGCTGGTCGGCAAATCGAAGCAGGACATTCCAAACAGGCGCAAGCATGGGCTGACTATTTGGCGATGACAAAAAAAGGTAACGACAAACAAGGAGAAAAATCGATTCAAATTGCTGCAGAAACTATGTTGTGGGATGGGTAAATTAAAAGTTCCGATTTGCCATTACAATTATCTATTGTGGCTTTTTCGTTTTGCCGCTTTTGATCTTGTACTTAGCCCTGCCTCTGCTTTTACTGATTGTGTATGTCATGCCTAGAGGGGCGTATGGTTGGTTAGATTTTTGGGGGACGCTTTGACCACAGCAGTAGACCTTGCGTGGTTTATATTTGGACTTTTTTAGAAGCTGGTGTTATCTTGTTAGCAAGCCCTTACAAAGTTAACTAAAGCGATGTTATTTGTAGGGTGGCCTGGGGTATACAGACTGGTGTTGCCTAGGTAGTGTTGTCGTCTTCGCAAGTGATAAGGCGGTGGTTAACTGTTCTGAGTAAGTTGTTTTATCAACGTAGTCTGTCTCAGGAGGATTATTTATGGGAGCACGTCATCATGATCGAAGTCATTTTTTTGAGCGTCGAGTTCGGCATTTTACGCTGACAGAGTTGCTAGAAGATGGGATTTATATTCAAGACTATGGCGGGCGAGTTTGGGTTAATAATGATAACGGATTCTATACGCCTCAGATTGCTTCTGGTGCTGAGGAGATTATTGTAATTCCATTGAGTGAGGCTTATCAGCGGGCAAGGATTGTACTAGATGGTCATCGGCAATTGATTGTTCGTCGTCATCACATGGGTGGGTCACTTGATCGTATCAAGTATGTGCCTAAGTAGTTGTTCAAATAGATCATTGAAGTTCTTTGACAGTTAAATAGCACACACACCTAGCCCGTCACGCGCCATACCGTTACGGTTGCTGCCGAACAAATTAAACCAACGAATTGGCAGTGCTAGAAGCCCTACGAGGGAAGCAGTATGGCCCATTATTCGGGGAAACTTATCGAATTTGATGAGACATACCCCAGGTCGTTACCTGATGTCGTCAACCTTTCCGTGATATTGGTTAACGGTACTTATGCGTTGGGTGTTTTAGTAATCGCATTTTCGGTTACTTCGATTTTTTAGTCAATAAGTTATATTTAGCCACAGTTTAAACGGGCAAGTGACGCAAGGTTTGGATTCCTGGGACGGAATTATGTGGTGCATCTTTTTATCTTGGGGAAGGGTGATGGTTAATATCTTGATGATGCTAAATATGGCCTGGATTATTCACTTCGGTATTGGGGACATGAAATCGCATCTGGCCGGTCTGAAAGCAACGTTTGGAGCGTTGCGAATACTGACTGAGCGGAGAAGTTGGTGATCGATGCACCACGAACAGACCGACCCAGTTTTCGGCTCGACGCACGACCTATTCAGTTATTCAGTTCAGGTCGCCAACTGATGGACTTCGTCCATGAGCCGACTAAACCAGTTCTTGTAAACATAGTTAGAAGCAAGATGAATCACCACACGACGGGCGTGCCAAGTAATCCTACCGGCGATGTGAAAGAGACTGAACCGTAGCGAGGAGATGGTTGAACGACGGTCTTCCGAGACAAAGAGCTGTTTAAAGAGCTGAACCAGGTTATAGGCAATACCGGTGATCAAGGCTCGTGCAGTGTTCCGTGCAAAAGTTGAG
>NZ_BAAFZI010000078.1:0-7142 GCF_045862175.1 Lacticaseibacillus salsurae
GTCCACAATAAGATGGTTCGGCGAGACTTTCCCAAAGGTGAATCCCTAGACGCTGTCAGCCCACAAGCTGTCGCCGAAACTCAAGATCGGCTCAACCGCCTCCCTCGTCGCCAACTCAGATATCGGATGACCGAGGAAGTCTTCGTCGCTGAGCGCGCTCGAGCTCAGCGACGAGCTGCCAAGGTAGTCGTAGCCAGCTAACTCAACTCATCAAAGATAACAGTTCATCTCACGGTGTCGTGCCACGGGTGGCTAACTTGTTCTTGCAATTTGCGAAGCAAAACGAACGGCTTTATCAACGAATTTATCGGCTCGTTTATTTTGTTTTTTGCCGCGTTGGGCATCACCAAAGCCCCATTTTTCGCCAACAACTTAGGCACCGCGCATATGGCGCTAGGCTTTTTGGTCGGGACCTTGGTGGCCAGCTTCGGCGGACCATCTGGGCCAGCGCTGAACCCGGCGCGTGACTTGGGGCCGCGGATACTACACCAAGTGTTGCCGCTGAAGCACAAAGGCTCCAGCGATTGGGGCTATTCTTGGGTACCGGTACTAGCGCCGATTTTAGCCGGGATCTTAGCGATTGCCTTATACAAGAACGTGTTCATGTAAGCCAAAATCACCCAAACGATGCCGATCATCTCGGCATCGTTTTTTCTTGTCTAAGTCAAGGCCAATCGCGCCAAATTTTAGAACAGAATTTTATTAGAATTGCACGGATCAGCAGCCAATTAGCTGGTACACTACATGTAGAATGGAGGTGGATCGATGTTTAAACGACTATTACTGATGGCGGCGCTAGTGGCTGGGGTCGCAGGCGGTGGCCACGCGGTACATGCCGCTGAGGTGAATTTCCAAGTTGCCCCAGAGATCCCCAGCAATCAAATCGATAAAAAACTCCAATATTACGACTTGCTGGTGACCCCTGGCACGACCCAAAACTTAACTTTCTTGATCCAAAACACCGATTCCGGCTCACACAAATTCGCCGTGTCGGTGAATCGCGCCGGCACCAGTCCAGATGGCAATACCAGCTATTCTGAACATGGCGCCAAGCCGACGAAATCCTTGAAAGTCAATATTGAGTCCCTGTTCCCCAAACCGCATACTTATACTGTTGACCCGCACAGCACCCGCCGCATCAGCTTGAAACTCACCGCGCCTAAAACTGCCTGGTCTGGCATTTTGCTTGGCGCGCTAAACGTGCAAAAAGTCGACCAAGACGCTGGCAGCGGCGGCGCAGTGGGCATCACCTCACGACCTGGATACGCCATTGGCATCCAGCTACAAGCCACCAAAACCCTGCCGACCTATACGCCGCAGCTGCAATTCAACGGCGCTGAAGTTTCGACTAACGCTTCTGGTAGCAATGTTTCAGCCTTACTGGAAAACCCCGCGCCAATGCTACAACAAGGCTTACATGTTTCCGCCAAAGTCTTCCACAAAAACAAGCAAGTCTTGCACCATGAACTCGCCGGCATCAAGTTGGCACCTAATGCGCAAATGGCCTTTCCACTGACCACCAAGCCCCAAGCTTTGAAAGCTGGCACCTACCATTTGGTGGTCACCGCGCAAAACGGTAAACAAAACTGGCACTTCGAAGACGACTTTACGGTCGTGAACCCAGTGATGAAAACCCAAACCACCAAAACTCAAACTGCCCATACCGGCCCCTTCCCCGCTTGGGTGGTGGCAGTGATGATCGCCATCGCTTCGGCATTAGGCTGGTATGTCTGGTACCTGCGTAGTCATCGTCATGAATAAGCCAAACGCCATCTGATCGATCGTCAGGTGGCGTTTTTGAATGGTTTGAGACATGCAAAAAGGCTTTCGCCTGACCTTTATACTGCAGGTCTAGCGAAAGCCTTTTGTGGTGGATCATGGCGCCCAAGTCAAGGCCCAAGTCATCGTTGATTGATAATTGGTTTTGTTTGCCCCGACATTTGCCGGAAGATTCATCTTAACGTCTTTGACGTCCCAATCAATTGTATAATCACCGGTGTCACTGTCGATTCCTGTTTCAACCAGATTTGAGTCACCAGAGCCAGATTGATCACCGCCCAAGCTGACCGTTTGAGCTGTGCCAATGTCCAACTGCTCATCGCCACGAGAGACTGTCGGTTTGCCCAAAGTGACAGACCCACCAGAGATCGTATCGCCATTTTCGCTAGTCAGTTGTGACATGCCTAGTTTCAATTGCCAACCGCTGGCAAGCGGGCCACCATCTTGAAGCACTTTCGCCCGTAAAACGTCTGTGCCTGGTTGATCGGACTCATCATTGGTCTCCGTGGTAGTAGCAGTAGTGTCATTCAGCTTATCGAGATCAAACTGAGCTTCTTGATCATTTGGCGTCGAATTTGGCAACAGGTTCAGCGTTTGAGGACCAGACAATGCTTCGGCGTGGCCGAAATTCAGCCTTTGCGGAACATCGACGAGATCAACATTGATGATTTTATCAAGCGGAACGATCAGTTGAGTACCACCAAAGTAAAACTGTTGCGCGGTGATACCGCTTTGCGAGTCGATAATACCGATCCCTGCATCTAATTCGGAATCGACACCGTCTGATTCCGGATCATATTGTACAACAGAGGTCACGATACTACCGGGTTGGGTAGTTGTGAACCCATTTTCAGTGTTATAAGTCAGCGTCGCAGTTTTATCAAACTGTTCGTAGCCCTTGACTGTCTGATTCTCAGCTTGAGTCATCGTAACAGTAAGGTCCGTCTTGAGTGGTACGTTACCTTTAAAAATCGCGCTTGGCTCTTGAATCAATCCAACCCCATTTTTATTAGTCGTCACCATTTGTGTGCCGACAACTTGGCCGTTGGCATCTTGATACGTCAAGTTGAAGGCGGCATTTGGAATGTTCGCCATTTGGCCGTTTTCATCGGTGGCAGAAGGTTGTGCAACTAAAGTGTCGCGGCGTAACATGATGCGTAAATTGCCCAATGTCATAGGATTGTTGGGAACGGGTTTGGTCGTGTTGAAATCCGACACCATTTGATCATTTTGCTTGGTATCAATGAAGAACCCACCAGTCGCGCCCCACTTAAAGATCACATTTCGAGGTGCCGGCACCGTGAAGGAACTAGCACTTGCAGGATCGACAGTGAGTCTGAAATTGATTTGACCTGTACTTGGAATGGTACCCAGTTTCAGCTTTGCGGCCAATTCTGCTTCATCTACCGTGATGTCACCAGACTCTGAATCAGCTGTGTAATTCAACGTGAGGCCAGGATCATCAAGATCTTCAAGTTTGACAGCAACTGATTTCTTCACACTTTCTAGCTTCTTATCCGAGTTATCAGCGTTACCGACTTGCCGGCGAACTTGTAGCTTAAAGCTCAGCGGTTGATCGGTGTAAGTGATGAGTTGATCTGCTTTGGACCAAGTCATTGGGCCAGCACTATCAGCGACAGTATTACCCTCTACGGTTTTGACACCGATGACCCCAGTGCCGACTTTGTAGACGATCAGGGTCTCTTTACCTATCGCGTAACCAGCTGGTGCTGTTTCTTCAGTGACTTTGTAGTAATGTGTCGAACCAGCAGCTGTTGCAGTTGGCGTGAACTGGAATATTCCGTCATCGTGAGTGATCAATGTTTGTTGTGGCAATTTATCAGTGGCGCCATAGGAACCACCATTCGCCTTAGTTTCGGTAATGACCATTTTTGCGCCGGATAAAGGCTGGCCTTGCGCATTTTGCTTTTTGAGCTTAATGACAGGTGCTGGCGTCTTCACGTCACTGAAGTTCAAAACGTCTTTTTCGACGGCGAGAACTTGCTTGCCATCAGCATTTTTCACACTTTGATCAGTGAAGTCAGTGGTGCCAAAATTCTTCGAAACGCCAGTCACACCAGCGGTTGCATTCCAGCTGAAATAGTAGGTATTGGTGTCTTGAACGTAACCAGCTGGTGCGGTATCTTCGTGGATGCTAAAGATTCCTTTGGTTACCGACTGGTCTTTAAGCAATGTTTTAACAACATCACCGTTACTCGTGGTGACTGTCGCCAAATCGATTGCTTTTTGATTAGCATCGAGACGTTGAATGGTGAATTTTGCAGCCCCAGTGACGCCTTTAGTTGGATCACTGGCATCAGTCTTCTTCATTGAGAAGCCGACATCTTTTTGAACGACAATCTTACTATCTAAGAATTTGACGCCGATACCATCGACAGTCACGGTACCATCTGTGGTTTTCGGTGCAAACCCAAGCGTCGAAATGGCTTTGAAGGCCGCACCGGCATCACTGCCGCCAACCGTCTTCTGGCTAGCAGCATCCAGTGGTGCCACCGATACGGTGCCATCAACTGCGACCTTGATCGCGTACGCGTTGGCGGCAGGTGTGTAACCAACTGGCGCGGTCTTTTCGGACAACTCGAAGTAGCGATCTTGAGATGTTGGCGTTCCTAAGTCAAACTTCAGCTTCCCATCAGTACCCGTTTTGGCTTCGTCGATGAACTTGACCTCGTTAGGAAGGACTTCATTTAACGTGAAGTCTGCGCCGGAAAGTGCCGTCAATGCGTTGTCTTTATCCAGTTTTTGCAGGGAGAAAAACCCACCGTTACCAGGGCCCGCTTGTTTGACGTCGCCAAAAGTGATCATGTGACCATCACTGCTGGTGGCGACTTTGATGACACCGTCTGTAGTTTGGGTCTTGGTAATATTAGACGACACATCTGGTCCGTCTGCGACCGTCATCGTCCCATCAGCTTGGATCCTCACATAATATCCTAGCTTGTTGGTATTAGCTTCATAACCAGCTGGGGCGATAGTTTCAACGACTTTAAGGACTTTATCGGCTGAAGTTGCTTGACCTAAGTTGAAAGTGGCTTTACCACTCTTTGTGGCTTGAGACCCTAAAGAGTCCCCAGTTGCAGGTATTGTGATGGTGAAGGTTGCCCCATCAGGCACCGTTGCATTAGGATTATTCTTGTCGATCTTCTTGATCGTCAGTGTGCCACCGTTATTGCCAGTACCACCAGAGGTGCTAGCTTTTGGATCAGCAATGACCAAAGTACCTGCATCAATCGAAACCAAACCGTCACTTGAAGACGCGCTTTGATCAGTAAGACGCATACCAACAGAGGTAAAGCCTTTGCCTTTCGTCCAGGTAGCAAAGTACCCAGCGGAGTTACCGATAGCATAACCTTGCGGAGCGTGTGTTTCAGCAATCAGGAAAGTACGGGTCGTCGCGTTTGATTTCGCATCAACGGCGATGCCTGGAACCATCCCACTAGCATCCGAAGTCAAAGTGGTGCCAGAAGGGGTGTTCCAGCTGTCACCCGTCGTGTTCTTTTGTTCCACAACATTGAAAGTAGCGCCTGCTAAAGCCTTGCCATCATCTTTAGAGACTTTCTTGATGTTAACTTGACTATTAGCCGGATTCTCATTCGGGTCGTCATGATGCACCGTCAGTTGCAATGTTTGATTATCATCAACAATCTTGGCATTCTTGGCATCGTCTGATAACGATAACGTGTCAGCCTTAGTATCCAAAGTCATGCCGGAAAAGGCGATATCTTGCGTATACCCAGCAGGCAGTGTCAGCTTGTCAAAAGCTTCATCCCCAGCAGGATAGTAGAACGGGTGCGTGGCATCAGAGTTGGGATTATCACTTGGATACAAATCACCTGTCCCATCGTCTTTGGTGGTACCGTGTAAGAAACTGCTATTTCCTGACGTATTCTTCAACGTCAATGTGGCGCCTTTGACGACATGATCGTCTTGGTCCACAACTTTGACTTTCTTGACATGGTACAATTTAACGCTGAGTGTCGTACCAGTAGCTTGCCATTGCCCCTTGACCGCATGACCATCAGCAGAATCACCTGTCAAATGCATTCCCGATTCATCCACAGTAATTTGTGGCAGGCCATCTGGCATATAGTATTTATAACTTTGAAGGCTGGGGTCGTTGATTCGCATGAAGCCAGTTTTCGTTCCTGCTGCTGGGTTGTACGGAAGGAGCGTATAAGTCTTCCCTACCTCAAACTTTTTCTCGGTACCAGTTTTGATCGTGCCATCCGCATTAATTTCATGGAAGTTTTCAAAGTAAGCCGGCTGCTTGTTGGTCGTTGACTTGGCACCACTCAGTGAACCGTAAGCCGCGCCAGCAATAACCGCCTTGCGCAAATTATTTAAAGCGTTTTTGTCGCCACCATTACCAATTACAGCATTATTGTTGTAAGTAAATGCATACGTTGAATCGTCCTTGGTATAGAAAAGTGGGAACGCAGACACACGATAAGGGGTCTTATCCTCATTAGTATCAAGTTTACCAACGATACCGGGTTCAAACCGGAACGTGCTACCATCGATTTGCGTTGTAGGCTGAACTGGCGCTGGGTTAATGATAAAATCCGTTGCCTTGCCCGCTTGCAAATCCACAGGCGTGTCGTTTGCGGCAGTGCTCCCAACAAAAGTCGGCGTCAAAGTGACCTTGGTGGAAGCTTCTTTGGCCTTCATCGCGATAAATCCTGCTTTCGTGCCAGTGGTGCCTTTAGGCCACTCAACTCGAATGCTGTGATCAGCAAATACCCAAATGTGATATTCCTCAACATCGTTGCTATACGTGTATTCAGTGTGATCCTCACTTTTCGTGGGCCCGCTTACTGTGAGGTTATTCTCTTCAGCGTAAGCCTTAGTCGCAGCAGGATCAAATGTCGCCTTGCTATTGGTTGCTTTGCCATTTTCATCAGTTTCATTGATTTTGAATTGGATATCACGATACTTATCTTTGGGATAGTTATCCAAGTTCGCTGAAAAACTCAGGCGAATGTCAGAATCTACATCATATGGTGACTTGCTCCATTTTGTCAGCTCTAAACCGACATCATCCGCTGCTGTGATCATGGCAGGTACTGCCGCACCCATTTGCGCAAATACCGTTACGATAGTTGCGAAGATGTATACGAATCGAGCTACCAAACTCATATGTGATTTTTGTTCTTTCATCGTTTTTCATCCTCCAATTACCTATACTGTATCCACTTTTTATTGTACTTGAATTGTTAAGCTAAGTGGAACATCTCCGACCAGAAGACTTCCAGCGAAGATTTCCAACCAAACATCTTGCGAGGGCGAGTGTTAATTTGCCACACCATTCGATTGATTTCTTCGTCTGTGATTGTAGAGATGTC
>NZ_BAAFZI010000079.1:0-7085 GCF_045862175.1 Lacticaseibacillus salsurae
GGTCTGGTAACTTGAGGCACTGATTGGCAAGTTGCCTAAAGTTGATACGATGAAGAAACTCTTGGAACAAAACGAGCCCGGCGTCATTTGAAAGTTGACCGCCGTCGGCGGTCACAGTCACATTGGTATTGCATTGCAGGGATAAGCTGGTTAAAGTTGAGATGGTGTGAAGCCTCGCTTTCGTGATGGTTTTTGTCGACTTAACCTTAGCATATAGGCGCACCCAATGGGTGAAACACCAAAGCAGCGCAGTCCCGTGTGAATCATGGGATTGCGCTGCTTTTTTGAAATTCTATGAATAATCCAGGTAAAAAAAGACCCCAGTTTACAATTCAAGTGCAACACCCTGACGACTAAGACCATAAAGGCCATGAAGACCTATTCTTGTTAGTGCTAGCTAAACAAGAAAGCAGGAATCTTCATGACCCACTCTCAGACCAACACCCACTCTCAGACCAACAACTCAGTTTTAGCGACCGTGCTACAATTCAGGCCCTTCAGGCTGCTGGTGACACCGCGACCGTGATTGTACAGAAGCTTCATCGCAGTAAAGCGACAATCTCACGAGAAATCACGCGTGGATCTGTAACTCAGCTCGACTCGAAGCGTCACTCGCATCAAGTCTATCTTGCGGAAACTGCCCAAGCCATGCACGACCGTAAACGCGATAGAACTGGTCACTACGCCTTTCTTAAGACCGGCCGTGCGTTCTTCAAGGCTCTCGCCAGGGAGCTTACTCGTAAGCCGCGCGTACACAGCGTTGATAGCTTCGTACACTTCTATCGCGACCAGGGCAAGGCTTGCCCTTCAACGACAACTGTGTATCGCTACATCGACGCCGGGCTGCTTGAGCTAGACAACATGACACTTCCCAAGAAGCTCCGACGCCGCATCAAAGGCTATAAGAACGCCCACAAGCGCAAGAATAAGAAGATATAGGGCGACTCAATCGAGTTGCGTCCTGCGGCCGTGAATGACCGCACAGGCGTGGGACATTGGGAAGGCGACTTGGTCAAAGGTATTCGCTTAGCTGATGAGCCAGCATTAATGACGCTCACAGAACGGTACAGCCGGACTGAGATCATCGTCAAGATTCCTGACTATCATGCGGACACCTGACTTAAAGCCTTGCAGGACACGATCGACGACTACGGGGCCAAGGAATTTGAGAGTATCACTTTTGACAATGGTTCCGAGTTTGCCAAGTTATCAGAGATTGTTGGAACCCAGATTTACTTCGCACATCCGTACTCGCCTTGGGAGCGTGGCACAAACGAGAACGCCAATGGACTGCTTAGGGAATTCTTCCCGAAAGGGAAGTCTCTCAGAGCAGTTACTCTGGTTGAAATTCAAGCAGTCCAATCCGCACTGAACCATCGTCCCAGACGTATTCTGAACTATCTTCGCCCATGCGATTACTACCGACGCATGGCTTAACAACCTAGACCACTATCAAGGATTCGTTATCATCGTTGCACTTGACTTGAAAATTGAGGGTAATAAAAGTGGCTAACTTGATTTTAAAACGCGCGAGTATATCAAAAATGGGTACTGTTTCGCGCGTTGCACGACACAGTACCCATTTATATCTAGTTTTTCAGCAGCTTCGAGAAAAGTCATCCGCTTTTTTGCTATAGATTAAGGCTTTGAACCGCGTTATCCTTGTCATCTTGGGTGATCCCGATGTACCGTAGTGTGGTTTGAGCGTTGGAGTGGTTGAGTAATTGCTGGATAATTTCAACCGAAACGTTTGATTTGTAAAGCCAATAGCCAAACGTTTTACGCATAGTGTGGGTGCCAATGTGATCTAAGCCAACTTGATTCCCTGCTGTGCTGATAATGCGCCAAATCGACTGCCGACTCAAAGGCTTTGAACGATCACGGGCGCTAGGAAATAAGTAGCCGTCGAAGTCACGTTGATCAAGTGCCTCTGGAAAGTGTTCACGGCAGTAGTCTATAATCATTTTGCGTAGTTTGTCGCCTAGAATCACTGAATTATGTTTGCCAGTTTTCTGTTCACGCAAAGCTAGACGGTCCTTAGCCACGACATGACCGTTGCCAGATACTTCCAATACGTTTTCAAGCTTCAACTTGCCTAAATCTGAAATTCGATAGGCTGTGTTGATGCCTAGGGTGAACAAGAGAAGATTACGGTCGCCTTCACGTCCTGAAGCTAACATGATTTTCATAGCTTCGATTTTCTTTTTGCTGCGGATAGGTTCTACAAATTCCATTAATCTTGCCCCCAGTAGATTGCATCTGGTATCTCATTCATGACATCATCGATGTCGTCGATATCTTCAGGATCAACACCAGCATGAATCAGTTCACGACGTAAAACACCGGATTCATCGGCTAAAGACTTCATCGTTTTGAGGTCACCAGAATTAAAATGAATCATGATTGCATCTGTTAGGCCAAGAAAATAGCCGCGACGTCCATCAGAGTAGGGCTCATGTTGCGCTATTATATAGGAAGGTTTACGTTCATTTTTGGTATTTTTAAGCTTTTCAGCGAGTTCAAATAGCTTCGGATCAACATCTAAGAGCATTTCTTGCTTTAATCCGAGTCGTACAATCGCTTCTGCAGCTTTTTGGGGTGAAACTTCCTCTTGTATGAAATTCAAAAATAGCCCTTCGGCATTTTTGAAGCCAGCTTCAACTCCGAGTTCTCGTTGGGTTATGTGACCAGACATATCTAGACACTCCTTTTTGTAAGTGAAATTCGCTTACTTAATTATATGAGACATATTTTTGAAAATCAACGCTTTTAGTCACATAAATACCTTAGCCGGATTCAACTGGGAATTGGCAACCTAATGTGCACCTTAGAGCCTGTAAAGTTGAGCTCGATTCTGTTTATGTGACACAATATACATTGTGTCACATAAACAGAATGTGAAATACTAAAGTGCCGTACTTATGAGTAAGTACGAGTTGCGTAAGTACATGTAATTACAAAATTGTGTACATACACGTAATTACAAATTTTGTGTATACAGGTAAGCACGGACACGTATGCACTTGTAAGCACGGAAAACTTGTGTATACTTGTAAGTACGAAGGGAAGATGATTTCATGGCAGAAAAAGTTGAGAAGCAAGGAAAAATTATTGGTCGCTTTGTCGCACGTAAGTCTGGTAATTCTTTGAGTTTGACGATACCAGCTGAAGTGGGCGTAGAAGCAGGTAAAGAATTTGTTTTGGTTGCCCAAGATGACGGTTCGCTTTTATATGAACCACAACATGTGAACCCATGGCACACGAAAGCGGCAAAAGATTATGACTTCCGTGGTGATCTTGACAAAATGGGCAATGTTTTTGAAGAACCACGAATGGGTAGGGAGTTATAGTCATGCAAATGCCAAAACAAGGCGACATTATTTTTATTGATTCAGAACCACATGCCGGGAAAGAGTTTGGCGGGCATGATCCTGAGCAAAACAACACTCGCCGTCCCATGATTGTGTTGTCAAATACGGATTACAACCACGGAACCAAAATGGTGATTGGAATGCTTGTGACTCACAGCAATTTTGGAGATTCTTCTTGGTATGAACAGTTTGCCGATTTCAATAGTGGTGTTGAAGGCAATATTGTACTGTGGCAGCTGCCAACCTATGATGCTTTGGCGCGTCGCGCTGAAATTGTGGGACATGTTCCGGACAAGCTGCTGAAGCGACTGAAGCAAGATGCAAAAGATATTTTTGAATAGGTGTCACGAAAGACGATCAGAAATAATCTCTGGTCGTCTTTTTATTGAAGTCGTCGTGTATCTGATATGAGTGAGCCTGATAGCTAGCCCCAGGAAGAGGGCCGGCTCGTGTGAACGGCGGCCGCACCCCAAAACAACGTTTTCAAATCGCTATTGACAAGTGGACCAAGGATATTCCAAATCACCAAGCGTAAACCAGTGTATTTTACGATATAATATCAAGACTGTGAGAAGCATGGTACGTTTGATATAATCATATTTGGCAACTTGCCCCAAAAGGGGGTGTGCTCATGTCTAGCTTTCTCTCAGAGGTCATTGCCCCAATAGTGGTGGGGATCGTGATTGCCACATATGCTGATTGGTTAGATCGGCATCGATGACTGATTGCAGTTGTCACTAACCCGCAGCCGGATCCGCACGCAATGGCAGGAAAGTCGATCTCTCTGCACGGAGATCGGCTTTTTGCGCGCACAAAAAAGATGGTGGTCTGCACGCCCGCCATCTTCTGTGTGCCACATGTCCGTGGCTTTCTCTCTGACACTATTATATCACGTCCAAGAAGACTTGCAACTTCAATGCTGATGTGTGACGCTATGCTTGGTGTCAATGAATCAAAAATGTAATCGTGAAAAGGATGCGATATAAATGAGAAAGGGTCTTCATGGGTTTTCGGTAATGCATAGTAGCAGTCTTGATGATTTTCTTTCCGAACAGTTGAAAGACCCAGTGTTTAGCCAATTTTACTTAGAAGCAATGCCGGAATTAGACAATAGCATGGTCGATTTCAAAGACCCGATCGATTGAACAAAGGAAGGAACCCTATGAAGTTAGTAAACATTACCATGCCGACCGCAAGTAAGTACGGCACATTTCAAATTGAAGGCATGGATGCCACTTACTTCAGATTCGACAAACAAGATGGCAAGTTCGTTTTAGAACGTGATTTTTTCGTGGTCGCTGAACGAGACGCTAATCAGCGACAACATCCGATGTCTCAAGCCATGTATAATGATCTGCAAAGCGAGCTATCCCACAGCATCTCTGCAAATGAAAAATAACCGCGATCGATGAAATGTGAATTGGGATAAATTATCCGGCGCTTCCGTTGCGATATTTTGGCGTCCTTGGCAGCCACTGATTTTCCAGCTTCAATCGGCGGTTATGTCCGTATAATTGGTGTAAATTCTAAATAGGACTTTGTGAAATCTGAAAGGAACTTCATTATGCCAAAGGTTGAATTAAATTTAGAAGATGACGAATTAAAGGAACTATTGCTAGGTGATCGGGATAAGGCCATGCAATCAATTATGGCTAAGATCCTTGACGAAATTCTTAAGTCCGAAGCGACTGAGCAGATTAAAGCTAAGGCTTATGAACGTTCGGATGAACGAACCAATTCACGGAATGGTTATCGGGTTCGTCAGCTTACCACCCGCGTAGGGTCTCTAGAACTACACGTTCCTAAACTCCGTCATGGCAATTTTTCAACACAGCTGTTCAAACGCTACCAGCGTAGTGAGCAGGCCTTTGATTTGGCATTAATGGAAATGGTAATCCAAGGTGTTTCAACACGTAAAGTAGCTGAGATTACTAAGAAGTTATGTGGGACAGCCTTTTCTAAAAGTACGGTCTCGGCTTTATGCAATAATTTGGACGACCAAGTGCTGGATTTTAACCGACGTCCCCTTACGCAAAAGTATGCTTTTGTGTATGCCGATGCAATTTTATTTAAGGTACACCGTGGTCACGTTGTGACAAGTAATAGCTTACTCGTTGCGATTGGAATCGACCCTAGCGGTCGTCGAGAAGTGCTCGGTTTTGATATCGGTGATAGTGAATCAAAAGCTGCATGGATGGACTTCTTTAGTGAACTTAAACAGCGGGGCCTTGCCAACGTTGATATGTTTGTTTCAGACGCTCATTGTGGCTTAAAGGATGCAATCACTACGCAATTTCAGGGGAGCCTTTGGCAGAGATGTCAATTTCATTTTAGTAATGACTGTACAAGTATTCTGGCACTCAATGATCGTAAAGAAGTTGCTAACCGACTCAAAGATTTATTTAATGCTCCAACGTACGACCAAGCGGTTGAACGGCGTGACCAATTGGTTAAAGATTGGCAGACCGAGTTCCCTAAGGTGGTGAAGAAATTAGAAAATAGTTTTGACGAATTAATGGTGATTTACCAGCTCCCAGAGGAGCTAAGGAAGCGTCTCCGGACGAATAGTACAATTGAGCGGGTTAATCAAGAAATCCGTCGTCGTGACCGTGTAATCCGGATATTCCCGAATGATCTGAGCGTCTTGCGACTAATGGGAGCACTACTGATTGAACAGAATGAAAAATGGGCTGCTGGTCCACGGTACTTAAAAATGACCGTTTACCACGGGATTGAAAAAGATGACAATTCAGAAGAAGCCGGTATGCTTAAGCTTGTGAAATGATAAATTCGCGGAATTCAATTTACACCAACATTTTGGACTTGACCCATATTAATAACAAATAGAATTAATAACAGGAGATTATTATGTTTTTAGCTATTCAAGAGATGCTACATGAAAAATTGCGTTATAGCCTAATAGTGGTACTTATATTTTTAGTAAGTTATCTTTTGATTATTCTTACTGGTTTAGCCACTGGTTTAGCTAACCTAAACAAAGCGGCAATTAACGAGTGGGATGCTTCAAGTATTGTCTTAAATAGTGATTCTGAAGGACGTTTACAACAATCTTTTCTTTCACAGGATGAGGTTGCTAGTTTACCCAATAATGGAACCAGAATTTCACAGTATAGTACACTTGTAAAATCAGAAAATGGATTAAAAGAGAATGCTCAATTAGTAGCTCTTGATTCCAAATCGTTCATATTTAAAAAATTGAAAATAACAAGTGGTAGAAAAAATATCCGAAACAATGCCGGCGTCGTATCGGATAAATTCAAAAGTGATGGATTCAAAATCGGTGACTATTTGTTAGTTGCTAATTCATCATTGAGGATTAAAATTACAGGTTTTACACCCAGGGCAACTTTAAGTGCTCTTCCCGTGGTTTATATTTCACCAGACACTATTCAATCACTGAATAAAGGTGTAACAAATGCTGTGGTATTCAAGAATACGTTAAATAATTCAAAAATACCAAAAGGGACTGATCAGTTGAGCATTGACGCATTTATTAATAAATTACCTGGATATAGTGCACAACAACTCACATTCAACTTCATGATTGGTTTTTTGTATATTATTATTCCCCGCGTTTTACAATCAAGTTAGCCACTATCGTTAGCACTCAGACAAAATAAAAAACACCAAGTCGATACGACCTGTTATCATTAAAGTTCCTACACAATTAATGAAAGAGGTATCGTCTTGATG
>NZ_BAAFZI010000080.1:0-7049 GCF_045862175.1 Lacticaseibacillus salsurae
AGCTGATTGTAATGGCTCATTAGGAAACCTCCGTATGATGATGTTCTCGACAAACAACATTCTACGCTGTCTCCTAGTGGGTCAGTCTTTTTTCTTAGTGTTCCACTTCAATTGTAAATTCAAGTGCATAAAAATACCGCATAGCTACCAGACTATGCGGATTGGTGTGTCGTGTGTCTCATTCGATAGGCTTACTTTATCACAAATAGAGGTGATTGTACACCCTTCGCAGTGAGTCTGGTCAAGGCTGACTTAATCGATATGAGTGAGGCAATCAAACCCAATTGCCATGGTCTTAATATGTGAGGCCATCCCAAAACCGCGGGCATCGTAAGCTTCAACAGTCGCCAAAGAATCGGCACTAAATAGAATTTGGCCAAAGCGGACGTGGCGAAATGCTGCACAAGCGGCCAATGCCGCACATTCCATTTCCACGACTTCAAAACCATGGTCACAAGCCGTTTTAATTTTAGCCGGCGTTTCACGAAAATAGGCGTCTGTTGTCCAAGTTTTCACGGCTTTGGCTTGCGTGCCTAAATAGGCTTGCAAAGCTTGGGTGAAGGGACGATGCAAGGCAATCGTCGGTGCTGGCGCCAAATAATGGTAAGAAGTACCTTCATCGCGCAGGGCAACGGTTGGAATCAATAACTGGTTTTCAGGCGTGTCGACCAATACGCCACAAGAGCCGACTGCGAGAATTTCCTGTGCGCCGTATGCAATGAGAAATTCCATGATCTGCGTCGCTGCCGGTGCGCCTAAGGGGGCGAGGCAAGCGCCGATCGACTGCCCTGCAACGCGGCATGCGTAAATCGAGTAGTCATGATTAATCGTGTGAAAATCACCGACAACCTGGGTGGATTGTTGGGCAATAAACGTATCGAAGTTTTGTTCGGTGACAAAGGCCATGAGCATCTTCTTAGGGAAGACGAATCCTTCTTGGCGATCAGGCTCAATCACCGCTTTTTGGTTATCGCGTTGAAACAGGGGGAGATTTTCCATTGGTAGGGCTCCTTGGATAGTGTTAAGGATAGTATATCCTAGAATCTTTCGGTGGCAAGTAACAGTAGAAGCCTACTTTTAAAATGGTTTCTTGACAAGGGTGACGAGTCATTGATATACTACCATTAATAGTTCCTCACATACCTCTCAGTAATGTTACGTGACTGATGTACCCACCGTGAGGCCTTTTTTTTACTCTCATTTTAGGAGCACATCATGGAATATAATCGACCCGCCACCACAATCGATGAAAAAATTTCAATTCTTGAAAATCGAGGGTTAATTGTGACTGATCACCATCAGGCACAGCAAACTATCAATGCAGTGGGTTATTTTCGACTAAAAGGATATTGTTTAACGTTTTATGGCAAGCAATACGAGCAGTTTCTTCCGAACACAACAATTACAGACATCTATCAAGTTTACCAATTCGATGCTGCCTTGCGTGCACTGATGTTGAGTGCTTGTCAGCAAATCGAA
Organism: Lacticaseibacillus salsurae; assembly: GCF_045862175.1. NCBI lineage: Bacteria > Bacillati > Bacillota > Bacilli > Lactobacillales > Lactobacillaceae > Lacticaseibacillus > Lacticaseibacillus salsurae. The sequence goes on from NZ_BAAFZI010000080.1 coordinate 1,480, forward strand.
GTCCGAGTGAAAGCAGCGATCGGGGATGTGCTACCATTGAAATATGGCCCGATGCTGTCGGAGGATGCCTTTTTAGCAACGGCCAACTGGCGCGATTGGACACAAAGCATTAGGTTGTCACGCCGTCGGGGTAGTTAGTCGGTACTGAACTAGGCTGCCAATTTTGCCCTCTCAGTGATGACTTTATAGTTGATTTGATACATTTTGCCGGATCGTTGGGCAACGATGGAAATTGGTATAGAAAAAATCCTCAGAAGAAAAACGAGGTTCGCCAATACAATAGCTGAATCGACTTCGACTACCAGAGATTCAGCGGTCCTGGTGTTCACTAAATCAAGCCCAAGTGAGCCTTTCAAGAAGGCAAACTTGCGTTCAATTGCACCGCGTCTATTCTCCGCATCAATATCATTTTTACGTTGCTTGGCATCCACGTGCTTCGGCCTACGGCCTAACTTTGGCCCGCTTAGTTTGATGCCCAGCTCTTTGCATAATGCAATGTTTGCTCGAGTTCGGTACAAGGTGTCAGCTAGTACCTCATCGGGGTACTGCCCCAACGTGTCCCAACAATGGTCCAGCGTGGCGGGAAGATCAGTACTCTCGTTGAAACTTTCAAAATCAAAGCGCTCAACGTCAATGACTCCATCCAGGATTGAGCAATCAATTTTGGCACCGAACTCAACGCGGGCCTTGGCTTTGCCACGAACAATCGGGTGAATATATGGTTGACTGAGGCTAACAATCCGGTCGGGAACAGTGTGAGTCTTGTTATCGTACATGTATTTTTGCTGATTGTATACCTTGCGGACAACTACAAGGCGATTCACTTGCCACTCGGTCAAATGTGCTTGTCCACCTTGAGCCAACAGCTCATCCACGTAACGCAGGTCTCGCCGTACGTACTGCAGCTGTGCTTTAATCTGTTTGCGCCGGGCCTTGGCCTGACGACCAGGGTGCCGTGAATATTCAGTCCATGTTGCCTTTGCCAAGCGTTTATAAGTGCGCGGGATCGCCATTTGTAAGCCTTGTGCCATGTTAAGCACCATGTCTTCAAGGTTCAGTCGGGCTTTGTTGAGCAAGGACGCATCCTGGGGAAACTGAATCTTAATTGGCACCGCTGTGGCATTCGGTAATCAGCACGTGAGCTCCAGGCACGATAGCTTCTAGCTTCTCACGGACTTGGTCAGTGATGATGTTACGAATCAGGTCGGAAATCTTAGATGCCCGGCGACGAAAGTAGGTCAGAGTTGAGGCATTGAACGGAATCATAGCTTCGTAACGTGTTCTTCCCATGAAGTACTGAAACGCTGGGGTATCGCGAATGGCCTCCACCAGTTTGACGTCTGATAGATGCGTCCTCTGCTTAATCAGCTCGGCACCATATAACTCGCGAAACGGTTTAGCGGCACGACCTGCGTTCTTGTTAAAGACTAATTGGTATGCTTCGTCCAACTTCTGCCACGGAATGAGTGAAGCCAGCTTCACCCACTCGTTGTCAGGGCTAAGCGATACGCCCAGACCACAATCAAAGGCTTCGAAAGACAGCTGAACGTCAGTATGCCGATAAACCATGGACAGATCCTCCAATAGGAAATGACAAGTGCATGGGAAAATGCCGAATTAAGGGAATTCCTATGCATTCATTATACGTGAATAGCGGTTCTGATTCCATATGCGAAAGGAAGTTTAAAATATTCAGTATCCACTAGTTATCAGAAAGAACCCTTCATCGAAAATTATGTCCACAAGTATGGTGAATTTCCATTATGGGTTGATCTTGAACTCATTACGATGGGGAGCCTATCGATTTTTTATTCTTGGCTAGGCAGTGAAGCCCGAAAAGCGGTGGCAACTCATTTTCAGGTGCCACACATGTATTTAGGCAATTGGTTACACGTGTTAACCTTGTTAAGAAATACATGTGCGCATAATTCACGCTTGTTTGGTCGGCCCTTAACGAAGTCGGTTCGAATTCACGGAAAGTTTCGACAACAGTTCGATGCGCAAAGTTGTTTTGCAATTTGGTATATTCTACGTGAAATTTTGCCACCAGCAGAGTTTGGATTTTTTGTCTTTGAATTGGGCCAAATCATTGAGCGATATGACGTGCAATCACAGCTAAAGCAGATCGGCTTTCCTGACGATTGGCGAATGATATTGTTAGCTGATTTAACTATATCACCGCTACGTTAAGGCGTTGAGTGATGCAAATAGCAGAGGATTACAAAAAACTTTCTCACATTTTTCTCATTTACGTGTTGACTTCATGAGAATTGATGGTAATATGATGTCATTGAGTTAATCAGATATGGCTTAGCGGAGAAGAGTAGCGAACAAGCGGCGGCAAAGAGAACCCGGATGGTGAAAAAGGGACGCCTGCAAGTTGGTGAAGATGAGCTCCTAATAGCTTCACACCAGTTCACGCTGGCGCGACGGTCGCAACCGTTACCATGCCGGGCATCAACAGGTGCCGTTGAGGAAAGCTTGGGCTTTCAAACTAGGGTGGTAACGCGATAATTCGCCCCTATCTAGCAATTGCTAGGTAGGGGCGAATTTTTTTGTCCCAGAGAATTTAGAAATCCTCGCAGCCGCCAAGTCATATCACAACACACAACTACGCAACCAAAAAAAGGGAGATTTTTATTATGACTAAACCATATCGTGCAGACCTTGTCGGTTCCTTCTTACGCCCAGCTGAATTAAAACAAGCTCATGCGGATTTCTTAGCCGGGAAATTATCCAACGCGCGTGAAGTTGAAATTCAACACGCGGCGATTAAAGACCTCGTGGAAAAACAAGCCGCAGCCGGTTTTAAAGCCGTGACCGATGGCGAATTTTCTCGACAGTACTGGCATTTGGACTTCTTGTGGGGCTTAACTGGCGTCGATAAGTTAAACAATGTCAAATACGAACGCAACTTTAAAGGCAACATCAACACGGCGGATAACGTCACGCTCACCGCACCAATCGCCGAAAATCCCCATCATCCTTTCTATGACGCCTTTGAGTATCTGAAGTCCGTCGCACCAGACGGCACGGAACCTAAATTCACGATTCCAAGTCCTGGATTGTTATTCCGCGACCACCGCTCGGACCACTGGGCAGATTTCTATGATTCCTTTGAAGATTATAAGCAAGCCGTGACCAAGGCTTACGCTGATACCATCAAGCATTTCTACGACCTCGGCTTGCGTTACTTGCAAATCGACGACACCAACTGGGCCTACTTGATCGACAACTTGAAGAAAACTGAAGGCGACGTCGAGGCCCAAAAGCCTTTTGTGGAATTAGCGGAAACGGCGCATGACATTATCAAAGCCGTCCTCAAACAAAAGCCAGATGACTTGACGATTGCCTCGCACATTTGCCGCGGGAACTTCCAATCCACCTTCTTGTTTGCCGGCGGTTATGAATATGTCGCTGATTATATCAAAGACTTGCCGTATGACGGCTTGTTCTTGGAATATGACAACGAACGCTCTGGGGGCTTTGAACCATTGAAGACGTTGTGGAACGGCGATACGAACAAGCGCATCGTATTAGGCTTGATTACCTCGAAGTTTGCGGACCTCGAAGACCCTAAGGCTGTAGAAGCGCGTATCGAAGCCGCTAGTCAATTCGTGCCTAAAGAAAACTTGGCCATTTCCACGCAATGTGGGTTTGCGTCAACGGAACAAGGCAATAAAATCACTGATGCGGATCAATGGGCGAAGTTAGCGTTAGTGGAACAAGTCGCTGCGGACACCTGGAAGGACTAGATCATTTTGAAAAAGTGGGTTGGAAAAATTGCCATTGGGCTGGCATTGGTGTTAGGGCTAGCCGCTTGTGGCCAGAAGAAAGCCGCAGACAAAACCATCAACATCGGCTCAATGGTGTCCGATGTGACGATTTGGCGGCATATCGCCAAGTCGCCTGAAGCCAAAAAGATGGGCTTGAAGCTCAAAGTCACCAGCTTTGAAGACGGGGTGCAACTCAACCAAGCCACCTTGGATGGCAGTGTGGATGTCAACGCCTTTCAATCGTATGCGTATTTTGAAGCGTTCAACAAAGAGCAAAAAGCCGGCAAGCAAGTGGCTTTAGGCACCACGTACTTGGAACCAATGGGGCTGTATTCTGACAAGCACAAGAACTTGAAAAATATCCCAGATGGCGCCACCGTCGTGATTGCCAATGACGCGGCCAACGAAACGCGCGGCTTGGAATTGCTGGCTAAAGCTGGTTTGATCACCTTGCCGAAAAATTTCGATGCCTTGGGCAAAGTCCAAGATATTCAGTCCAATCCGCACCACTTGAAGTTCAAAGAAGCCCAAGATAACACCATTCCGCGCCTGATGAAAGACGCCGATTATGGGTTGTTGGCCAACACTGTGGCTTATGAAGCGGGCTTGAATGTGCTCAAAGATGCGTTGTATCATGAGAAGGTCGACCAAACCACGCGCAAAAACGTGAACATTTTGGCCACTGCCGCTAAAAATAAAGACAACAAGGAATACCGCAAGTTGATCACCTTGTATCACAAGCCAGCCATTCAAAAGTGGTTGACCAAGAAATTTGGCGGGACTAAAGTTGAAGTGCAAAAGCCGATCAGTTACTTGAAAAAATAGGAGGAAATAGCATGGCTAAAGTTGAAAGTTTTGAATTGGATCACACGAAAGTTTTAGCACCTTATGTTCGCTTGATTGCGGTCGAAGAAGGGGCCAAAGGCGATAAAATCTCAAACTTTGATTTACGTTTGGTGCAACCAAATCAAGACGCAATTCCAACTGGCGGGTTGCATACGATTGAACATTTGCTCGCCAGTTTGTTGCGCGACCGCATGGATGGCGTCATCGATTGCTCGCCATTCGGTTGCCGCACCGGGTTTCATTTGATCACTTGGGGTGAACATACCACAACTGAAGTGGCAAAAGCCTTGAAGGGTAGCCTTGAAGCTATCGCCAATGATATCAAGTGGGAAGATGTGCCAGGCACGACCATTGATTCTTGCGGGAATTACAAAGACCACTCCTTGTTCTCCGCGAAGGAATGGAGCAAGTTGATTTTAAGCCAAGGCATTTCCGATGACCCATTCGTCCGCAATGTGATTTAATTTTATCTTTAACGAAGCAGTCCCTCGACCAAAATCGTCGAGAGGCTGTTTTTTTGCTGTAACCTGGATTATTCACCTCGGTATTTGGGACATGAAATCGCATCTGGCCGGTCTGAAAGCAACGTTTGGAGCGTTGCGAATACTGACTGAGCGGAGAAGTTGGTGATCGATGCACCACGAACAGACCGACCCAGTTTTCGGCTCGACGCACGACCTATTCAGTTACTCAGTTCAGGTCGCCAACTGATGGACTTCGTCCATGAGCCGACTAAACCAGTTCTTGTAAACATAGTTAGAAGCAAGATGGATCACCACACGACGGGCGTGCCAAGTAATCCTACCGGCGATGTGAAAGAGACTGAACCGTAGCGAGGAGATGGTTGAACGACGGTCTTCCGAGACAAAGAGCTGTTTAAAGAGCTGAACCAGATTATAGGCAATACCGGTGATCAAGGCTCGTGCAGTGTTCCGTGCAAAAGTTGAG
>NZ_BAAFZI010000081.1:0-6523 GCF_045862175.1 Lacticaseibacillus salsurae
GTGGCCGGAATATAATGCAGGATTGGAATTGAGAAATCGTCAAAGCGCAAAAAAAATCGGCGGAAAAGAGGCAAATTCCGCCGGATTATTTTGAATATTGGCCGCCGGAATAGCGTGCCGCGCGACAGCTTGGCAACTCGCGCTTGCTCAACTGCATCAAGATGGCTTTGATACGCACCCAGCCCGATTAATAGCAGCAAACTCAACACAGCTCCGCCACCTAACACATAAAGCGAACGCTTAATCGGTTTCTTGGTGACAAATGATACAATCATCAGCACGAAGCCAGAAATAAATGCTAATACAGAAATTGCTAGTAAAATTACAAGAAAAATAATCACGTTAGACTCCCTTAACCCCTATTTTTTTGCGCTAAACAGTGCTATAAAAATATAACATATATTTCATGTCGAGAATACTAGTAGTTACCGTATAAGATTATTTTCATTGAATAATTCATTACTGGTTGCGACAAGTTCTCTCTACTAGGAGAAAACTTGTCGTTCCAAAGTATCAAACGCCCCTTTTCTTGCGTATTTATATCATGAACGCAAAAAAGGAGGCGCGCTTATGTCTGATCTCACTGATGTCGTGGCTGCATATGCCACTGATTTGATCGATCTGCTACCAGTCGCCACGTTGAAAGACTTTCTGCATTGGTATCAACGCAACGCTGATGCTGAGTTTCAACTCCCGCCAACAAAAGCCAAACGCGCGTTGTTTGCTGAAGTGGCGTTGATCTTGGTGAAAACCGACCCGGCAATATTGCTGAAATTCTTCGAACATCAACCAGAAGCGGTTCCCGAACTTGTTGCCAACCGTTGGCCATTTTCAATGAGCTATGAACAGCGCCACTTACTGACTGAAACTGGTCATTTGCCAGTTGCGTCAACGCGGCAAGCACATTTGTATGGCAACGATGTGCTGGTGCCGGCGTATTCGGCTTTAGACGTATTTCAGTTGCAGCTGTTAGGTGCAGACGGCCGCAAAGCTTTGTTGGCCCAAGCGCGACAAGAAGCAAAATCGTTGCCAGCTTATCAAGAAGCGCAAACCCGCCGCCAGCAACAGCAGCTGGCCCACCGTGTCCAGCGCGACAACTTACGCACGGCCTTTTGGCAAAGTGTCGAAGCCTTGCGTCAAAAAGTCCCGCCAGCTCAGCAGCCTTTATTTCTGTTGGCCTTTTGGACACAACAGATCAACCACGTGCAAAAATACTGGCAGTTGCATACGACTGAAAAAAGTCACAGCTTGGCGGATTACTACCATCTTAAAGGCTTAGCGATCGCGGAATTTCTAGAAAGCCACGATCCGCATATCAGCCATGGCTTTTACCGGCCAAAACAAGCCGATCGCTATACCGTGGCATTGTGTGTTGAACACTTTGAAGCCTATCAGCTGGAAACTAACTACGACATTCCTGTGTATTTGTATTACCAACACCACCGCGCCGCCATCGATGTGTGCCCAATGTGCCAAGTCAGCATCACCAAAGATTACTACGCGCTGTATTTTACCCAAATCAGCAATGCGGACTTCACCTTTTCATTTCACACGCCATACCCTTTAGGCAACCAGCTTTATGGCGCAGTGAGCCAGTACCCACGGGTCCACCATCAACCCAACTTGGAAGGCAACTTCGCCTTTGGTCACCCGATGGATCGTGAATTGTTGCGCGCAGTTGGCGAAAAAAATATTCTCGATGAATTCCAACGCGCACGTTTTGCCTTCGCCGAGTTATAAAACCGACAAAAAAATCCCCAGGCTCACTTGGCCTGAGGATACATAAATCGCTTAAAACTGTGAAAACAGCGTTGAGATCTGACCATATTCAGCCGCCGACAAATGCACATCTTGGGCTTTGACATTGGCCAATACTTGTTGTGGCAACCGTGCGCCTGGAATGACTGTGGTGATTTGTGGATTTTGCAAATACCAAGCCAAAATGATCTGCGCCGTCGTGGCTTGATGCAACTCAGCCAAATGCTTCACCTGCGCCAACGCCTTCATGATCTGATCATATTGGGCTGGCGTGAACTGAGTGAATTTTCCTGCATCAGCGGAAGAATATTTTCCCGTCAACAAGCCTGACGCTAACGGGAAGTATGGCACAAAGTCAATGTTGTGCGCCGTTAAGTATGGCCAAAGCGTGGTTTCAAGTTGGCGATGGACCAAACTGTAATGGTCTTCTACCACATCCACAAACCCATCGAGATTCGCTTCTTTGATTTGATCCAACGAGAAATTCGACACCCCGATGGCCCGGATCTTGCCCGCTTGCTTGAGTTTTTGCAACGCCGCCACAGCAAGATTCTTCGGCGTGTCCGCATCCGGAAAATGAATATAGAAAATATCCAAGTAGTCTGTTTGCAAGCGTACCAACGCATCATCAACCGCTTGCGTCAAAAAGCTTGGCGTGTTGTTGGGCTTAAAATCACGCGCAGGATCTTGCGCCGCTTTGGTGGCGATCACCACTTTGCTGCGATCATAGTCTTTTAATACTTGCCCGATAATTTCTTCTGAGCGGCCTTTACCATACATAAACGCCGTATCCAGCAACGTGACGCCTGAATCCAACGCTTGGCGCACGACTGCTTCGCCGTCAGCATCGTTAAGGTTGGCAAACAAGTTATGCCTGTCAAGGGCGGTCTTGAAATGCAGGTTTATGGCGGTTTAAAAATGTAGGTTTTAGGCGGTCAACCAGCACCTTTCAGGCGGTATGATTTCCCCGTGATCTTCACCACATGTACATGGTGAACTAGACGGTCCAGGATTGCCGCAGTCACAGTTGGGTTCTGGAAGATTTCTACCCAGCCGGATAAGTCAGTGTTGCTGGTGATGATGGTTGAGTGTTTCTCATACCTTGCATTGACCAGCTGAAATAAGAGATTGGCTTCGTCGTGATCGATTGGCAGATACCCGATCTCGTCGACCACCAATAGGTCATAGCGCGCATATCGATTGATACTACGATCCAAGTCACCTTTCTCATATGCAGCACGAAGCTGGCTCAAAAGCTCATGGCAGTTGATAAACAGCGTGCGCTTGCCTTGCCGGCACGCCTCGATGCCGATGCTGATGGCCAAGTGGGTCTTACCCACCCCTGGGCTACCAATGAAGACAAGATTCTCTCGCTTCTCCATGAAGGCGAGGTCTTGGAAACCAAGGACTTCTTGCTTGTTGATGTTTGGCTGGAAATCAAAGTCAAACTCCTTAAGCGTCTTCGCTTGTGGAAAGTGTGCGCGGTGAATGATCCGTTCAACTTCTTGATCACTTTGCCAGTGTAATTCTGCTTCGGTGAGGTTTAGCATTGCGTCGGTAAACGATAGCTGCTGGGTGTTGATTTGGTCGATATAGTCAGGCAAATAAGCATGCATCTTGCCTAGGCCTAATGCATCCAGATTAGTCAGTAATTCTTGAAATTTCGTCATGGGCTGTGACCTCACACTTTGTCGTAATCGTTCAGATGTTCTTTGATGAAGCCCAGAATATCTTCAGGGTCTTTGCCTTTAAGCAGATCTGAACCCAGAATCTTCAGCTGGTCGTCCGTGTTGTAGTTAAATTGATGGGTCGTAATCTCGTGCGCGCGAATCATCTCTCCGTTATAATAGATTTGGATATGCTGCTCATCATTGGTCAACTCGATGCCAACGGTGCGACCAATGTAGCGCGGATCTACGGAGTACTTGCATTTGCGAAAGATCACCATCGATTCTTTGGAGACGACACGGGTAATGTCTTCTTCAAAGTATGGATCGAGAAGGTTATCTGGCAGCTCGTGCAGGTACTCCTTTTCTTCGTTCTCCCACTTGTAGATGGGTATCTCTTCGGTAGCTTGTGAGACCTCGTGGTTGAGGTCGTAACACAGTTCATCAACGATATTGACCAGATCCACTTCGTCGTAAAACTCATTGTTATAGACCCGCAGACGTTCCGTGGTACGGGCCAAGGCTTCGACAACACCTTTGGTTTGCGGACGGAAGACGCGACAGACAACCGGCTTGTAGCCGGCATCCTGACTGAACTGCTTGAAGCGCTCATTCAATACAACGCGCTGGCCGATGTCTGACTTGGCATGATCGACGACTTGCTTCATGTTGTCAAACCAGATCTCTTTGGGAATGCCACCAGTATGATGAAAAGCGTCGTCCAAACAGTTGAAGAGAGTGTCTTGGCTGCGTTCAAAGATCAACGTCAGGTACTTCAGCTTGGAATATGGCAATACATACAAGAAGATGTTGAACGTGAAGGCTTTGCCTTCGGTGTTATACAGTGTCATTTCTTCTTTCCAGTCAACCTGCGCTGAAAGCCCGGCGGTATGTTCGACTCTGATCGTCGCTTTATGTACTTGGTGTTTCTTGTACTTGGCACAATAGTCTCGCACAATCGAGTACTTGCCGGTGAAGCCGTGCTTCACAATGAATTTGTAGATGGCCATCGCTGAACACGGAATGTTTAGCTTCTCATCAATCTTTTCGCGAAATGGATCCAGTTTGCTTGGTCGCTTAGCTCTGGCCTCGGTGGGTTGGGGTAGTGAATCGCTGCTTCCTCGCTTAACCTCCTCGTATGCCCGCTTGACGGTGCGGTAATCACAGTTGTATTGCTCGGCTATAGCAGCGAAGTTGGGTTTCATATCCTCAATCATATATTTTCTAACTCCTTCTCGAATGTCCTGTCTCACATCGTTTTCCTCCTTGGTTACGATGTGATTCATGATATCAAAAAATGCAGGAAAACCGACAATTTCAAATCGCCATTTTGGGCGTGCGGACAAAAACCTGGACTTCGGGTATGATGTCATTATGTATTCAAAAGCAGACAAGAAAAGAGCTATCGAGCTCTACTACCAATATCATCATTCATGGAGTGCAGTAACCCGAGAATTAGGTTATCCGTCTTTGGGCGCCTTGAAACGGTGGATCAAAGACTATGAAGAAGATGCCAAAGCGACGCATACCGATACTCCTAGAAAACGAAAACCCAAGTACTCTGATACTCAGCGCCAGGCCGCAGTGGATCACTTTTTTGAGCACGGTCAGTTTATCACTAAGACAGTCAAGGCACTTGGATATCCCTCACGCCAACTTCTTCGCGAGTGGCTTCTTGAAGACCCACGTTGTGATGATACGTTGCGGAGTCGTACAGTTGTGAATAAGCCCGCCGCAACTGAAGAAGTTAAGGCCAAGGCTGTTGAGGCGCTTTATAAGCGAGAGGTTCCGGCCAGAGAAATCGCAGAGGACTTCGGGGTCAGCCGTGAAACACTTTATGGTTGGAAACGAGACGTACTTGGAGAAACCTTTCCGGCAAAGCAGGCGCCTAGTTTATCAGATGAAAGAAGTGCCGAGAAAATAGTTAACCCAGAAGTCTCAAGCCTCCAAGCTCGAATCAAAGAACTTGAGCTTCAAAATGATATCCTCCTCCAAGTGAACGCCCTTCTAAAAAAAGATCTGGGCATCGATCATCTAAATCTGACCAATCGAGAAAAGGTTCAGGTGATTGATGCCCTGCGTGACAAATACTCGCTCAATACGTTACTCAAGGCGCTTCAGCTGTCGAAGAGTAGCTACTTCTATCAACGTGACGCCATCGCTAAAGGCGATAAGTATGAGGCCATCCGTCCTCGTTTAAAAGTTATCTTTAAACAGAACTACGAGAGCTATGGATATCGCCGGATCAAGATGGAATTAGATGATGAGGGCATCCATCTTTCCGAAAAAGTGATCCGACGATTGATGAGTGAGGAAGGTCTGGAAGTCACCGTTACCCGGTGTCGCAAATACAGCTCGTATGCAGGAGAAATCACGCCGGCAGTCCCCAATATTCTTGATCGAGACTTTCAAGCTGAGGCTCCCAACCAGAAGCTCGTTACGGACATTACGGAGTTTTCTATCCAGGCGGGGAAGGTATACTTGTCTCCGCTAATTGATTGCTTTGACGGCCAAATCACGAGTTGGACAATTGGCACCAGTCCTAACGCCGAACTGGTTAACACAATGCTCAGCGCTGCGGCAGAGACCTTTACGCTCAACGAGAAACCTATTGTACATTCAGATCGAGGCGCGCATTATCGTTGGCCAGGCTGGATTGAGTTAATGAATGGATTCGGCTTCACACGTTCTATGTCGAAAAAAGCCAGCACCCCAGATAATGCTCAAGCGGAGAGCTTCTTCGGTCATCTAAAGACTGAGTTCTTTTACAACAGAAGTTGGCTAGGAAAATCTATTGATGATTTCACCAAAGAACTCGACCTGTATATCGAGTGGTATAACACAAAGCGAAGAAAAAAAGTTTTAGGAGGAAAGAGCCCGCAAGAATACCGTCAGAGCAAGGCCGCCTGAGGTTGAAAGTCCAGAAAAACGTCCGCACGCCCTTTCCTACATTTTATAGCCGCCATGTACATAGTGGCTGGTGAATTAGCCCTAACTTTCAGGCAAATCCACGATAACTTTGTAATCAATCTTCACCGCAGTCTTATTCTTTTTGGCAGTAATCGAAATTGGTCTACTTAAAACTGCGAGAAGATTTT
>NZ_BAAFZI010000082.1:0-6424 GCF_045862175.1 Lacticaseibacillus salsurae
AAAATACCATTATCCCTGCATCCATCATAGTTCCTTAAACAATTAAATAACAAAAAAGCCTCCCACGGTCGGGGAGACCTTCAAAGGATAAAAACTATCCTTCAACACCATTTGACAAATTTCCAAAAAAGCCTGAACAGCTGCTGTTCAGGCTTTTTGAGTCGGTATCAGTTTAGTATTGGGGATTTTGCAAGTCGTTGGCCCAATGGTTGATCGGTCCAAACTTGTGGCCGACCGGGATCTCGTTGTCGATGGCTTTATCAACAAAGGCTTTGGCGATGCGGATCGCAGATTCGATGTCTTGGCCTTTTGCCAGCTCTGACGTGATCACAGCAGACAACGAATCGCCAGTGCCGTTTTTACGAGTGGTGGCAAAATAAGGGCCGTCCAGCCAGAATTCCTTGCCATCAGCCAACAGGATGTAATCGCGCACGACTTCTTGATCATCGGAATCATGGCGGCCTTTGATCATGACATTTTTGGCGCCCATGTCATGGATCATGTGGGCGGCTTGTTTGATCGCGGCATCTGAGTCCAGCTTCAAGCCAGTCAAGTGTTCAGCTTCATAGAAGTTAGGCGTGATCACAAAAGCCATTGGGATCAATTCAGCCTTCAAGGTCTCAAAGGCTTCAGTTTCCAATAACATGTTGCCATGTTTGGTGGAGATCACCGGATCGAGCACCAATGGCCCGAAGTCGTATTTTTTCAAGTTCTTGACAACAGTATTGATCACTGCGGCATCAGCTAACATCCCGGTTTTAGCCGCGCGAATATGTAAGTCTGCCGCCAGATCATCAAATTGGTGATCGATGAATGCGCCAGGCATGACCATTGAATCATGGATGCCATAAGAATTGCCAGCAACAGCTGCCGTCAAAACTAACGTGCCATAAGTGCCGCGCATGAAAAAGCTGTGCAGATCAGCTTGTGCGCCTGCAGAACCGTCTGAATCGACGCCTGCAATGGTTAAAACTTGCGGAAATTCATTTGCCATGGGATGATACCTCGTTTTTCTAGTGGAGTGACACCATCATACTAGCAAATAATCGGAAAATCAATTAAAAGCACGCCGTTGTGGTAAAATTGCTTTCAACCATTCGCCTAAAAACGGATATTTGGCATTTAATTCTAATACTTGTACGGTTGGCTGCGGATAATGCAAGGTGATCGTGTCACTGTCAGCGTTGGATACCACGCTTAACGCTTCATGATTTGGTAAGGCTAATTCATAACTGCCTTGCGCTTTGCCTTGGCGCATCAAGATCGCATGATTTGAGGCGATCACAAACAACTCATCTAAAGCCGGGGCAATTTCGCCAGCATGCACGATCACTTGCAAGGTCAACGCATGTCCGACCAGCTCATCTGGGATCGTGGTGGAACTCCAAGAGAAAGTGTCGCCTTGGATACTATCAGTCCCCAGATCCATCCAATCATGGCCCGCGTCATCGCGTACATGGAAGGAATCCACTGCCGCACCTTCTAGATCTAAGCTCAAGGTAATATCGCCTGCGCTGTCGACATGAGTGCTTGAAGTCAAGGTCGTCAAGTTATTGTACTTGGTTTTAAAGGTCAACCCGTCAACTGGTTGTAACACGGTTTCGTCGACCGTCTTAAAGGCATAATCTGCCGCATACAACCCGCGTACCAACGTACTTAAAGCGGCCAGTTGATCGTCGTCAAATTGGCTGGTTTGATCATCTTTGGCAGTGACTTGCAAAAGCGTTGGCAAGTTGCGGGCCAACATGGTGGCATTGTCCAATAATGGTGAGTCGATCACCAACAATGGCAAGTTGTCTTCATCCGTCGCCAAGTAAACGGTGATCTGTGAATGACCAGACGTGCGGATCTCTGGGGCCAACCACAGGCGTTCGGCAAAAGCTGGATGCAAGTCAGGCAACGCCGTTAAAGCTTCTTGTAATTTATCGGCTAACAAGCTGGTGTAACTCAAGGTCAATTGCGCCAAAGCCGCTTCGTTTTGGCCGAAAATCGGTGAGTTGGTCAGTTTGGCAAAAGCGTCAGCGTAACTTTCGGTGATTTTGATCCGCGCATTTTTGGCAGACAAATGCGTGGTGGCAATAGCTTGAATGTTTTTATCGACGTAATTAAGCATGAGCATCCTCCTTTTTGGCTAATGCCTTCATGAAGTCAGCTTTCAAATTGGCCAAAATGTTTTCAAATTGCGAAATGGAACTGTAGCTGGAAACGACTGCTTGATATTCGTAGCGGGTGATCGCCGCACTGACTTGCATGGCGCGCTTTTTGGCATCAAATTCGCTGTCAGCTTGCGCTTTGGCTTCGTCAAAACGCTGTTTGAGATCAGCAGGTGCTTGGGTGCGGCGACGAGTCGGCTGCGTTGGTGCAGGTTCGTCTTCGTCGTCATCAGGATCGATAAAGTTCTTCAACAACCCGCGAAAAGACCCGCTGGCTGAATTGGTGCTGCGACTTGGTTGGGTCGGTTCTTCAACGCTGGCGGCTTCCAGTTGATTATGGAGATCATTGACGGTTTGATAAATATTCTTGCGTAAAGCTTCTAATTGATTATCAAGATAATGCTCAGGGTCTTGGGCAAACGCCACGAGTTGCGGCAAAATGTTGCGCTCTTGAGGGGTGGCTTGGTCAATGGTGCGGGTAAACACGCTTAATTGCCCGAATTGACGGCGGTGATACCAATCACCAAAATACACTTTTCCATCATCAGACACTTCAAAAAATGGCACATGTTCGCGTAAAAACGCCACAAACGCCTTTTGCAAGAAGTCATGCAATTCATCTTGCGCGCCTTTGTCATACGCTAAAATGTAGCCTGGCGTTTCGGTTACTTCTAAGCGCAAGCTGGATGCGGTTTTGTCGATGCCTTGATACAAGCGGTACGTCGACTGGTCACGCCAAGCCTGGGCGAAATCATTGAAAAAATTTTGTTGATAGGTCAAGCTAGCTTCTACTGTCATCGAATTTACCTCACAAATTTTACTGATACCTTCAGTTTACCGCACCAACGCGCGTGGGGGAACGCTTACCACACGATTACAGTGAAAAACAATGTTTCTTTAAATGAGCAAAGATGAGAAATTGCCCATTATCGTGTTTTCCCGGTAGGCATTTCGATACAATATGTCTGGCAAGACCACTTTTTTACCAGGCGTCAGGCGTTGGGTGCGTTTGGACGCTGCCGTACACGAGTTTGAATATTGGAGGGGTAGCATGCACCAAAAAGAATTAAAATTACCATGGTTATTTCTCGGGAGCTTGATCACCAACACTGGGATCAGCTTTATTTGGCCGTTAACGACGATCTACATGCACGAATATCTGCACGAATCGCTGACCGTTTCTGGGTTGGTGTTGTTGGTCAATTCCTTGGCGACGATGCTAGGCAATTATGTTGGGGGACGCTTGTTTGACCGCTGGAAGCCGTATCCGACGATACTCGCTGGGATCTCGATCAATATCGTGGCGACGTTGAGTTTGATCTTTTGGCATGGGTGGCCAGCGTATCCGCTGTTGTTGATCTTATTAGGTCTCGGCAATGGGGTGGTGGCTACAGGCATCAATGCGTATGCCACTTTGGTCACCAGCCGCAAGCCGTCTTACATTTTCAACGTGTTGTATTTCATGTCTAACTTAGGCTTGGTGATCGGCACGTTGATCGTTGGCTTCGTGTTGCCTTTAGGGATCACCTATATTTTCATATTAGCCTGTGCATTGTTTACCTTATTTTGGGTGGTGGCTTTTTTACATTTCAAAGTGCAAAAACCCAAGCATGCCCAAAATGCGGCGACCAAAGCCTTCCGCCAACCGATCGCCAAGCAGGTGTTGTGGTTGATGGTATTGTTGTTTGTCACTTGGGTCGCTTATGAGCAGTGGCAATCCAATGTGTCTGCATTTATGTTGCATTTGGGGATGAATGTGCGTGATTACTCGCTGGTGTGGACCTTAAATGCAGTTGAGATCGTGTTGTTCCAGCCGGTTTTGACGGCATTTGACGATTGGTTGTCCGCGCATATTCGCGCCCGGTTGACCACTGGTTTTGCGTTGTTTGCCGTCAGCTTCGTGATCTTATTAGTCGCACATCACTATTGGCAGTTCTTAGGGGCCATGGCAGTGCTCACAATCGGGGAGATCTTAGCGTTACCAGCCGTTTCGACATATGTCGATCTGTATTCGCCAAGCGACGCCCGCGGCCGCTATCAAGGCTTTGTGCAAATGCTGGCGTCAGCAGGGCGGGCTGTGGGACCGGTGATGGGGGCGTTGTTGATCGACGCGACCAACTATCACGTGTTGTTTATCAGTGTGATCGTAATGTTAGTGGTGATGAATACGATTTTTTCCACCCAAGCCAATCGGGCGATGGCACCAAGAAATCCTTAAACACTTCGTCACACTTTCTTCACAACCGCTTGGTACCATGAATCTGTGAGATAAGTTCCCGCTTGTTTCACACCCCAACCCCAATTTTCCATCGTCAAGCGTGTTCCCTGACGCGTTTGACATTTCACTCCTCCAAAGTGAAATTGCCATCGGTTTCCCACCGGTGGCACCCTTACCCCAGAGGTCGCCGTGATTGGCGGCCTTTTTTGGTGCTTTTAGTAGCAGGTCTCCCATGAAAAAGCCTTTACAAAAGCAATGAACATGATACAATATATCTTGTGTTTTGGGTCCGTAGCTCAGTTGGGAGAGCGCTGCCTTCGCATGGCAGAGGTCGTGAGTTCGAATCTCATCGGATCCATTTTGCAAAATCATAGCGGTTCATAGGAAGGTAAAATGCCTATGTAGCCGCCTTTTTTTGGAAGTTTGTCAAATGGTGTTGAAGGATAATTTCTATCCTCTGAAGGTTTCTCAGTGATGAAAAGCCTTTTTTGTTATTTTATTGGTTGAGATGATTGGCTGGGCAGCGGTTTGTCCACTGCTGATTTTAGAGTGACCCAAATAGTGATACTCATTCAGTGGCTGGCAGTGGCTGGGCAAGTACTAAGCGACGATTTGGTAAGCTCGCTTGAACATGTTGGCTTGGTTGGAGAAACCATAGCACGTGCGTTTGAGCTCCTTGATCTTACGATTGACACCTTCAATAGGGCCATTGGAGTATGGTGACTTCGCCGCGTTAACGACACCGTGGAGATTCTTGCGTAGCGTTGTCATGGCGGTATCCAGGGCAGTGCCGTTGGACTGGTAAGTCATGATCAAGCTTTTGATTTTACGGTAATGGCCACCCATCAACGCATCATGAATTGCAAGGTAGGTGTCGTAGGCAGTTTTGAACGTCGCAGAAACACCGGTACCCAAATCAATGGCGTTTTGTTCAGTTGAGTATTCATTGAGGCCAAACAGATAGTGGGAATGTTTCGCATCCGGCTGCACTTTATGAAACAACTTCCAGAGTGACTTTAGCACCTTGTGTTCACGCGAATGGACGTCTAGTTGCTTCAGACATTGGACTCTGATCTGGTCCATTGCCCGCGCGATCAGCTGAACGATGTGGAAACGGTCAATGATGATGATTGCGTTGGGAAATAGCTCATGGACAATGAGCTGATACGAAGCATTCATATCCATTACCACACGTTTGACCGCAGCGCGGTCATCGACACTGTACTGGTTGATGAAGAACTGTTTGATATCCTTGTTCAGACGGCCACCAAGGATCTTAACAGCCTTGTGCGTATCGGCATCAATACAGATGAACGACATCGCGTTCTTGGTGGATCTGAACTCATCGAAGCACAGATTTACCGGGAGTATGCGACTGGCGTGTGGGTGAATATTAGCATCTAGGATTCGTTGAACTGAGTTAGTCGAAATACCTGTGAAAGCGGCGATGTTCTTCTCGGTTAATGACTTACTGGCGAGCTTTATCGCGTGCATTGCCAGCTTGTGGCCGATCGCATGATTGGGTCTGACCACGGAGGTCGTAGCCGTGCAGGTACTATGGCAGTTCGTGCAACGCCAGCGTTGCTTATTCAGTTCGAGAATCACAGGCTGGTCGGTTGGGCCATCGACGTGGATATGCGTGAGCTTGTGGCCGTTTCGGTGTAAAGCATCAAAGCCACACTGAGGGCAATGGGTGAGCGTATATGACAGTTCAGCACGAACCACCAAATACTTCTTACGACCGGATCCCTTGCCGTGAAATTCCTCGCGTGTGTCTTGAACATGAATGTTTGTATCTGTAATTCCAAGCAACTTAAGTGTAATATCAAGTTGAGACATCTATTCCTACCTCGCTTAACTTTGGTTTAGCCACTTAAAGCATAGCACTAGGAGGCTTAGATGCCTTTTTTTGTTACTTGAATTGTCAAGCTAAGTGGAACATCTCCGACCAGAAGACTTCCAGCGAAGATTTCCAACCAAACATCTTGCGAGGGCGAGTGTTAATTTGCCACACCATTCGATTGATTTCTTCGTCTGTGATTGTAGAGATGTC
>NZ_BAAFZI010000083.1:0-6195 GCF_045862175.1 Lacticaseibacillus salsurae
AAAGGGTCAGTAGGCTTGGACTTAGTCAATACCCGAACAGCTGAGTCATTGGCCGTTAAAATCGATCAGGCAATGGTATTAAGCAATGCGCTGACATTCTTGAGAGTGTTTGCTATACCAATTTTAACCACGAACGAAGGGCAAACCTATCGTTTCCGGTACAAATTTACTACTAGAATAGAGAATATGGTGGCCTAGTTGAACAGCCACTATATTAGGATACGTTTTCCGAATTTTATGAGTAAACTCATCGTTGTGGGAAAATCTTTGGTAGAATAGAAACAAGACTGTATACTGAGTTTCGGGGAGGATGTTATGCAAAAATTTCGAGCTGGTGCTGTAAAATATGGATTTTGGTTTGCGGAGTTTACAACGATCCTTCCTTGGGTGCTTGCAGGCGACAATGACCGTACGATCAGAGAACGAACTGTGGATGAGAATCCATTTCAATTATCGTCAGTGGATCGTCGCATAAGTGTCACCAATTGTGTCCTGCGTCGTGTTCATTCGCTTCCTCAGACGCTACAGGAAGCCTTTGACGGCATGGATGCTGATAATCAGAGATTGGTGGTATTTATCAGCATCATGAAGTCGGATGCGCTAATAGAAGCTTTCATGCTGACATGCTTCAAAGATGCCGTTGTGTTAGGCGATGAAATCCTTGAAGAGTATGAACTTGATAGTTTCTTTTCAAATCTTCAGGCGAATCACGAAGAGACTGCTGGATGGCGAAGCGAAACAATCGCCCGGTTGAAAGGATCGATTCGAGGTTATTTGCGAGCCGCAGGAATTGCGCGATCAGAAGGCGACAGATTGGTACTGCAAAGACCGTTGGTCGATCAGCGGTTAATTGGGATCTTACAAGCTAACGGTGATGCAAATTACGTCTTGGCATTAACAGGGAGAACGAATGGCTGATTTAGAAGTAGATTTCCAACGGCTGAAAGCAAAAATCGCCGATCCAAGTTTCCAGAAAAATCGTGGTCTGTCCAATGAAGTGGGTTATTACATATTCGACTACGATCCCAGAGATGAACTCCGCGTTCGTGAGGCGGTACAAAATATCGCCAACAGTGCAACCATCGCAACAATTGGGGCCAATGTAAGAATATTCAATTTGTATGAATTGTTAATGTCGATCTTAGACGAGTATGGGTATAGAAGCCGGTTCTCTGAATTTGAGCAGGAACATGGTATGGCGACCTTGATTAACGAAATCAATAACATCTTAGAGATGAACGAGGAACGGAATCTGATCGTTGAGAAAATTCAAGCATCGTTAATACCGAATGAACCGACGATTATTTTCTTGACCGGAGTGGGTCAAGTCTTTCCTTTGTTGCGATCACATAAGGTGTTGAATACGATGAATCAAGTCATTGATCATGTCCCGGTGGTGATGTTCTACCCTGGTAAGTATGATGGCATACATTTATCTATGTTTGGTGAATTAGAGGACGATAATTATTATCGAGCGTTCAGCTTGAGAATGGAGTGGAATGAGCATGAAGATTTCTGAATTGTTCGCAAAACCAATTAACCGTGATATTCAAGGCGTGATCAAGGTGGGACAAGACGATCACGTTCGGACGGAACTTGATGAGTATGTGGTGACCAACGAACTTCAAGATCAGTTTGCGAAGTTTTTTGCCGCGTATGAGAAGGCGCTCCAAGGCCCAACTGATGACATGGGGGTCTGGATTTCAGGGTTCTTTGGCTCAGGTAAATCACACTTTCTGAAGATCTTGTCATACATTCTCGGTAATCGTACCGTTGATGGTAAGAGTGCAGTTTCATTTTTCGAAGACAAAATTAACGATCCGATTGTTTATGCCCGCATGCAAGCAGCCGCTGATTCGAACACTGATGTCATCTTGTTCAACATTGACTCTAAAGCAATGGCTGGTGAGAAACATGACACCAATGTCATCATCAACGTATTTTTACAAGTCTTTAATGAGATGCAAGGTTACTCAAACAAAAATGCTTGGATTGCGGATCTTGAACGTCAGTTGGACGGTGCCGGGCGCCTGGATGAATTTAAGCAACAGTTTCAAACGCTCGAAACCAATCATCTCGATTGGAAGGCCGGACGCGATCACTATTCCATGAATAAAGGGACAATTCGCGATGCATTAGTCCACATTGGTGTTATGTCGGAAGCTGATGCGCAGGGGTTCATCGATAACTTATTTAATCCTTATCCGATTAATATTGAAAGTTTTGCTAAGCTTGTGAATGATTTTATCGTGAAATCGGGCAAACGCGTGGCTTTCTTAGTAGATGAAGTCGGCCAATTCGTCGGCGATTCTGTACAGCGGATGTTGAACTTGCAAACGGTCGTTGAAGAGCTCGGTTCCGCCACGCAAGGCAAGGCCTGGGTCATTGTGACATCCCAGCAGGCAATCGGGGACGTCACCACGAATTTAAATGGCCAAGATTTCTCCAAGATTCAAGGTCGGTTTAAGACCCGTATTGCGTTGAGTTCTGCCAACGTTGATGAAGTAATCAAGCGGCGGTTATTGGCCAAAACCGATGCTGCTACCACTGAACTTACTGGGGTTTATGAATCAAACGCTGCTTCATTAAATAACGCGATTGACTTTGACGACGCCATCACGCGCCAAAAATTTGGCACCGCAGAGGAATTTGCCGCTAATTATCCGTTTGTTCCTTATCAGTTCAACCTACTTCAAGATGTGTTAACCGCGGTACGGAATCACGGCTCTGATGGTAAGCATTTATCTGAAGGCGAGCGGTCGATGCTGTCTATTTTCCAAGAATCTGCCATTCGTAAAATGGACGCAGAAGTTGGTGAGCTTGTTCCATTTTCACTATTTTTCGATGGTTTGGCGCAATTTTTGGACCACACGCATAACATTGTCATTCGGCGGGCAATGGATAATGATACGTTGAATCCGAACCACGAGAAGAATCCTTTTGTCTTGCAAGTCTTGAAGACACTGTTCATGGTGAAGTATCTTGAAAACTTCAAAGCCGATATCAATAACTTGGTGACCTTGATGATCGCCGATGTCAACGTGGATCGGATTGCGTTAACCAAGCAGATGCAAGCGGCTTTGAATGCGTTGGTTCGCCAAGGTATCGTCGAGAAGCATTTCGATGTGTATATCTTCTTGACTGATGCAGAACAAGATATCAACGATGGTATTGAGCATGAACCGGTTAACGAAAGTGCAATTACCGAAAGCCTGCAGCAGTATTTCTTTGGCACTAAGGTGATTGCCGATCGTTTCACTTACCCGAAGTTACACAATCGCTATATTTTTAACTTTAATCGCTTATTGGATGACAAGCCATACGGGAATGCGAATAAAGGATTAACCATCAAGTTAATCACGCCGCAAAGTGATTTGTATGGGGATGAGAGCTCGTATGTCCAACAATCCTTGTCACCAGATACGTTATGCATTGCCTTACCAGATGACCGCTCTTACATCGATCTCATCAGTCGTTCGCAAAAGATCAAAGCCTACATCTTTAGCAACACCAATAACCAAGACCCACGCTTCCGGCTGTTGTTAGAAGAACGTCGCAATGAGCGTCAACAGCTAGACCATTCCGCCCAGGATCGCGCTTTGGCGGCATTGGAAAGCGCCCAAATTTATGTGGGTGGCTCGCCAATTTCAAGTAACCGTGATTTTAGTGCGCGGCTTGAAGAAGCCGAAAAGGCTTTGATCGACAATAATTACCGCTCACTAGACTATATTGATGCGGCCAAGTCTGATCATGATATTACCCAGTTGTTGGGGGATAATGGCTTGGTGCGTACATCGGAAAATGCGCGTGCGGTAGAAGCGGTATTTGAATGGTTACAGCGGCAGCTCAAAGGCACCCAACATGTAACTTTGAAGACGGTACTCACACGCTTTGCCGGCATCCCCTATGGTTATACCGAAGAAGATACGCAGTGGTTAGTGGCCGCATTGTTTAAAGACGGCAAGATTAAACTAACTTACAACGGTGAAACCATCAGCGTGATGCAAGACTCTGCGCGTCAAATTACGGAGTATTTGACCAAGAAGCAATATGCTGAAAAAATTGCAATTCAAGTGCGTACTGTCGTGTCACCACGAGATTTGAAAACGTTGCGTGACGTTGCTGGTGAGGTCTTTAACAAGCAGACGTTCAGCGAGTCTGACGCCGAAACAGTGGCCAACGAGTTATTGCTGAAGGTGAAAGCAGACCTCAAGAACTTGGAACTCTTTGAAACTAAGAATGCCCGTTATCCTGGGCATGACCTTGTTGAAAAGGGTATCGGGTATCTTCGTGAACTCGTTGCAGCCAAAGATTCAGATGCCTTCATTGCGACGATTGTAAAACTATCAGATGCCTTGTTGGATTGGCATGATGACTGTGATGATTCCGAAACCATGGAGTTTTTCTTCAGTTCCGCTTCGCAACAAATTTGGGATGATGCATTGAATGATCTGCGGTTATATGACAAGTCCAAGGATTATTTAGCAGATCCCAAATTATCTGAGATCGCCGCTCAAATTGAAAAAATCGTCAATTCCAACCGCGCTAAAGGCAATATTCGCACCCTGAAAGAACTTGATGAACAATTTGATGGCATCTTCAACCAGGCATTTGATCAGGTACAATCTCAGAAATTAGTGGCAATTACTGAAATCAAGCAGAATGGCTTAGATTATTTGACTCGGCGTACGGACATCGATCAAGCGATCCGCGATGCGCAAGAGCGTAAGTTTACGGCGGCAGTCGATCGTATCCATCGCGAGGCTGAAGAAGCCCATGCATTAGACGACTTAAATGTGACCACCTCTAAGGCTCAGGCACAACAGGATAACATGATTAAGCTTATTGAGAGTCTGCCACCCAAGCTGGTTGAACCCAAGGTGGTGGTTACACCACCGCAACCCGGCTTAGCTCCGGTACAACCAGATGTTGATCCTAAGCCTGCGGATCCATCAACGCCGTATAAGCGTATTCGGACGATTCATGCGCGTCAGGTGTCTGATGGTAGCCAGTGGCGGATCACCAGTGATGATGACATCGACCGTTATCTCAATCAGTTGCGTAATCAACTAAAGGCTAAGTTGGCAGATGCCGATGAAGTCGACATTAATTTTTAAGACAGGGAGTTAGTATGGACAAGCACGCAATTAACAAATTTGCGGTACAAGCAAGACGTGATTTGATCACAAGCGTCACGAGCCGACTGGTGCAACTTGGCATCACCGAAACTGGTGCGGCTGAAAAGGAGGCGCGCTCGACTGCCGCGGCTGAGTACTACGCGGGAACGCCAGCTCCATTAGAAGGCAAGGCGATCCAATATCGTGCTGACTTAGTGAAGCGTCTAAATGAACTTGCCGCTAAAAATGATTGGCAGACGGCCTATCACGACTTGATTGAAGAAGTCGCTTATACCTGGTTTAACCGGATTATCGCGATTCGCTTCATGGAAATCAACGATTATTTGCCATCGGGAACACGTGTGCTCTCATCACTTGAGAATCGTAACGAACCAGATATCATGTTTGATGCGCTTGATCTTGAAGACGCACTTGGTGGCTATTCTGCAGATGATTTGGCACTGATTCAAAAGGCGCAAGAACTTCAGCAACCGACCGATTTAGATGCTATGTATCAAATGCTCTTCGTTAAGCAGGTCAATAAGTTGCATGAAAGTCTGCCTAAGCTCTTTGAGAAAACTGACGATTTCATGTCGCTTTTGTTCACTCCCAGCTATAATCGCGGCGTGATCAAGGGTTTGGTGGAGACAATTCCAGAAGCAGACTTCGATATTGCCTCCGACGACTCGCAGGGACAAGTTGAGATTATTGGGTGGCTGTATCAGTACTACAATCAAGAACCTCACCACGAAGTTGTTGATATCAATGGCGGACCTGTTAAAGAACATGATATTCCAGCGGCTACTCAGTTATTCACGACAGATTGGGTAGTCCGGTACATGGTGGATAATTCATTAGGTCGTTACTATCTGGAACATGCACCAGAATCGCAACTGGCGAAACAATTGAACCTGGATTATTCATAGAATTTCAAAAAAGCAGCGCAATCCCTGACCTTTACCCCTAAAGTTGGAACACAACTTTGGGGGTATTTGTATGACTAAGATTTCAGTAGAAACTTATATCGAAGCCGTAGAGTGTTATCTTACCAGCAACGAGTCAAAGAGACGGGTTGGTG
>NZ_BAAFZI010000084.1:0-6184 GCF_045862175.1 Lacticaseibacillus salsurae
CACGCTTCGGAGCCTTCAGCTGTTTGGGCCAGCGCCCACAACGCACCAGGGTGCTTATCAGGGACGTATAGCGCTGTACGCAAGTACTAGTTCGGGCACTGGTCACCTAGCACACATCTTCAACTGACCCCACTCAGTAGGCCAGGATGACCGGAGCAGGAATGGCGTCAGGGGTGACGTCTGTGTTGGCGATTTATCGCCTACACAGAGGCCGAGCTTTGAGACTCGCAAAGCTCGGCTCAAAGTCGTGCCCACCCCGTTCCACGCCAATTCCTGTGGAGGTCGTCCTGGCCGGCAGTCGAGCAAAAAAGAATAGTTCAATTAGTGGAACCGAGAAAGACTTGACACATACTTGTGTTGCTGAGAGGTTGCAAAATGATACTGCAAGGTATATAATGACTAAGTAATTATTGCAAGCGCTTGCATTTTTGCAAAAAAGTCCTTTTATTTATTTATCTTATTGCTTTGAAAGATATTGTTAAAAATAAATAAAATCGTTATAAACTCAATATAATAAGGAGAGCTAAATAATGAAAAAGACAAAATTAAGAATTTGTCTTTTCCCAATCTTACTGCTTATCAGTTTTGCATTGCTATCCAATGGAACTGGTAAACAGATTGTTTTTGCTACATCTTCATCAGAATATGCTACACAAGCTCTGTCTGACGAGAAAAATGCCACGCAAAACAATGATTTTACATCTTTTGATATAAAATGGGCCTATGAGGGGAAAGATTTGGGATTTAACTATTCAACAACAAGTACTACTTTCAAAATCTGGTCACCAACTGCGACGAGCGTGCAGCTGATAAGTTATGGGACGAATACCAATCCGACAGCGGCACAGGTCTCAGCGAAAGCAATGACACGCGGGACATCAGCGACACCAACTAATCACGCAACCAATACGATTGGGGTGTGGACTTTGACCGTTCCTGGCAATCAAAATGGCATGGTTTATGCTTACAAACTAACTTTTGCTGACGGAACCGTTAGTGATTATGCTGGGTCAACTTATGGAACACTTTCTACAAGTTCTGTCAGCAAAACAACCAATGATCCTTATTCTATTGCGACGACACAAGGTGGAAATCGTTCAGTTGTCGAATCGTCTGCAAACCTCGCGTCAAATCTGGCACTTGCGCAAGGCAAATCTGCAACTTGGCGGGTAGCAAGTCCAACACAAGCCATCGTTGACGAACTACATATTCGTGATTTTACAAGCTCACCAACATCTGGTGTTTCGGCTGGTAATCGTGGTAAGTTTCTCGGAGTGATTCAGTCAGGAACAACTGATCCAAATACAGGTACAGCAACTGGACTTGATTATCTGAAAAACGAGGGTTTTAACTACATTCAACTCATGCCAGCCAGTCAGTATGCGTCGGTCAACGAAGCGGGAAACCGTACTACTGTGCAACCGAATAACTTCAACTGGGGATATGACCCACAAAATGAAATGGTACCAGAGGGCGAATATGCCAGTAATTCTGTCAAGCCTGTCACACGTATTAATGAAATGAAAGAAATGGTACAAGGCTTGCATACAAATGGGATTAGCGTGGTAATGGATATGGTTCTCAATCACGTCTATAGTCAGTCAGCATCCGCTTTTGAAAAAACCGAGCCGGGCTATTATTTCCGCAAAAATACGCAATCTGGGTGTGGCAATGATACGGCGAGCAACCACGAAATGTTTGGTAAATACATTATTGACTCTGTCACTTACTGGGCGAAAAATTATGATATTGACGGCTTCCGTTTTGATGAAATGACACTTTTAGACAGCACGACTATGAATAAACTGCGTGCCGCACTGACAGCACTTGACCCACATATTATCATGTATGGCGAAGGTTGGGGCGATTCTAATGCAAATAAGATTCCTGAAACGTCTATCAATAATTACAAAAATGTTCCTGGTATTGGTTTTTTCAATCCTGGTGAACGTGACGCCATCAGTAATAATGGAGGTTCTGCAGGTGGATTCGCAGCAGGAAATACGGCAAGTACCACAACGGTCGCAGGAGCACTTTTGGCTTCTGGAGGTTGGAACGGAAATGGCACAGTGCAAGCTTTTTTGACGCCAAGCCAGTCTATCAATTATGTTGAATGTCATGATAGCTTCACCTTAAATGACTCACTCTGGTCAGCTGATCCGAATGATTCTGTGGCGACACATCAAGCGCGAGTGACGCTCGCAAATGCCACGAATATTCTTGCAAACGGTGTGACATTTATGGAAACAGGACAGGAGTTTGACCAGTCCAAATTAGTCAATCCGTCAAATCTGACGCCGCTCTCCCCTACACAGACACAGGCTTATCAATCGGGTAGTATGGAAAAACCTGCATGGTATCCTGCGTCATGGGATACTGCCAAAAATTCATACAATGGACTTTTTGGCTTGGATAGTAATGGTACTTACTATGGCAATTATTGGCCAGGTAGTAATCTCTACACCCCAGTAGTTGCGGGGGATGTAGTCAATGCCATAAATTGGGATAATGTCAAGGACAATCAAAATGCTGTTAATTTTATTGGAAATTTGATGAAATTTAAAAAATCCAATCCGCAATTTTGGCCTGATGATTATAGCAAACTTGCTTGGGCTCCTACCAGTATAGGTGTAGAAAATGTCACAAATGCGTCAAACGGAGTGATCACAGAAGAATTAACATCGGGTGCGACCAAATATTTAGTCATATTGAATGCTAGCGGTAATTCGGTCAAAATTGGTCAAGGTGGTCAGTTTTATGGGGTGTCAAATTTGACAGGTAAAACCGTGATAATTTCTAACGATAGTAGCTTAACAGCTAATCAAGTTTTGAATAGCTCTGTTACTCTGTCAAATTTGACAGTCACCGTTATCCAACTTTCTAAATAAAAAACACATCAAATTTGATGCAAATCAAAAAGGAGAAAACATGATATACAGTAGAATGAATCGACTTCATTCTCAGATGAAACAAACACATTTTCGTGCTTGGAAATCGGGGAAAATTTGGCTTTACGGTGCAGTGACTCTCGCTGTTTTTGGACTTGGTGTTGCGGGTCCTACGACCTTCTTTGGGACATCCACGACTCTTGTTGCTCATGCAGACACAACGTCTGCTCAAAATGCGACAATTACTTTTTTGCCATCAACAGCTTATACGGGACAGCAACTTTATGCTTATGTTTGGGGGACAGGAAATACTGCTTATGACGGTCAGTTCGTCCCATTAAGCATTGGCTCTGCGGATTCTGTGACCTTGTCAAATCTGAGTGCTTCGAGTATGGGTATTATCATTACAACAACGAATGATTGGAGTACAGCACAAAAGCTCAATGCAGGTGGCGCAGATATTATGGTGCCGATGACAGCAGGACATTCAGTTCAGATTGGCATCAATCAGCAAGGAACGCTTTATGCCACATCTGTGGTACCCACGATATCTGCACCAACGAATGCACCAACGTCAGGGATCGTCGGAACACTTGTCACGTTGAACGGTGCAAATGCAGTAATCACTGATCCATCAAAAATGGGTTCTGGTGCTATCAGCTCTGTTACGGTCACAGACCCAAATGGCGTGAAAACGACAGCTTCTGCAGATACTTTCACGCCAAAGATACCTGGTCAATACACGCTAACTTACAATTATAGTTATACAAATTTGGATAACACGACGGGCACTGTGTCAGCAAATAGCACAATCCAAGTCACTGCTGAAAACGCGAATACAATTACCACAACGAGTGGTCCGGACTTGACACGAGGACAAGCGATTGACCTGTCAGCAAATGGCAACACGATGAAAAGTTATGTCAGCGACTCTAACAGTAGCGTCACACCGAGTATTCAGTCTGTTAGCTGGACACCTACAGGTTCTACAACAGCGCAGACAATCACAGCAAACGCTGATGGCACTTACACATTTCCTAGCGCTGGCACCTATACCGTGATTTATACTGATGGGACTGGAGCGACTGGGACAGTAGACGGTAAAGTTCTTGCACAGCCGGCTAGTTTCACGACAGTTACTGATGCAGATACAAAAATTGCTGTTGGAAACACGGTTGATGCTGCGCATTATTATAGATTGATTGATCCAAATAATTCGGCAATTAACATCTCTAATGCTACGATTTCTGTCACAGGTCCTGATAGTTCAGATTTCACAGGAGCTGCGATTTCTGGGACACAATTTATCCCTGATGTAGAGGGGGATTACACTATCAATTATTCTTATGTTGATGGTACAGGGGCAGAACAAAAAGCAAGTCAAATCATTACTGTGGTCGGTGGGCCAAAGTTAAATGCTGACGAGAGTTTTGAAGCTCAAAAGACAGTCAATGCAGATGGCACAGGCATTTATACATATAATCCACAAACACAAGGTGTGACAGTTACTGACCCAGAAAACGACAAGGCGCTTCCGTCAGTAACTATCTATGATGTGGATAATTACGGTAAAACGCCACTGACAGCAAATACTGACGGCACTTACAATCTGACACCTGCTGGAACTGCTGACGAAACGGGCAGCACTAGTGGCACTTACTATGTGACATGGGCTTACCCAGGCGCAGAGCAACCGAGTTCGGATATGCAAACGGTGACGGTGCTCTCTGCGGGTCAAGTGCAGCCCGTCATCACAGTACCTGCTCAAAGTAATGTGAATGTTGGCTCAACGGTAGATACCACACAAGGGTTAACCATGAAAAACTCTGCCAATGAAAATTTGAGAACTGATGAAATCAAAACAGCCTTAGCAAATGGCGATTTGACAATTTCACTGACAGACCCATCAGGCAATAATTCTACACTGACAGATGGTATATTTTCAGCGACAGATATTGGCTATTACAATATAACATTTGACTATACAGACCCTGTGACAGGACTGTCAGCTGTTGAACAATCTGGTGTTGTCGTGTCCCAACCCACCACAAATACAGAAACGGACATCATTTCCAATGGTTCAACCACTTATACTTATAGCCCAAATTCAGGAAATGTTGCACTGACAGGTGGCAATAGCGCCAATCTCACAACTGTGAACCAAATTACGGACAGCAAGGGAATTTCTTACGGAACAGTAGATGAAAATGATGGAGTGTCGAGTGCCGACTTGCCAATAGGAAGCTATACCGTTCAGTGGCAGTATACTTATACAGATGTTAACGATAATGTTGTATCTATTCCTGTCAGTCAAACTGTAAATGTTATCGGCAAAGTTACTTACGATGCCAACGGCGGCACAGGCATGATGGCAAGCCAAGAAACGGATACCAATGGTAACATTACACTAGATACCAATAGTTATACAAATGGCGATAAAACTTTCAAAGGCTGGAACACTAAGGCAGATGGTAGCGGGATTTCTTACACCGACAAACAAGCTATCACAGGGATTAGTAGCAATGTAACTCTCTATGCACAATGGATTGGCACTTCAGGCAATACAACTCAACCGACACAGCCAACTCAACCGACGCAGCCAACTCAACCGACACAGCCAACTCAACCGACACAGCCAACTCAACCGACGCAGCCAACTCAACCGACGCAGCCAACTCAACCGACACAGCCAACTCAACCGACACAGCCAACTCAACCGACGCAGCCAACTCAACCGACACAGCCAACTCAACCGACACAGCCAACTCAATTGATTAAAACTAATGTTAATGAGAAAAAAACAGTTTCATTGGTAAATGATAAAGAAAAAAATCCTTCTAAAAATAGAGAAGCTTTACCACAAACTAGTGAAAAATCAGAAAGCTCTGTTTCAGCTCTAGGTGTCTTATTACTGGCTTTAGGAAGTTTAACCAGTTGGCTGACTTTCAGAAAAAAGTGGAAAGATTAACTAAACAATCTTGAAAGAACTAAAAGGTGGTGTGACATAACCCCCTTCAAAATAGGACCAAGACTCGGAAATCACGAAGATTTCTGGCCTTGGTCCTTTTAATTTGATTAAGAGCTGACAAAGCGTAAGCACCTAATAACAGTAAGCAGGAGATAACAGCACGGATTTCCTAATCCGTTTCCCCGCAGTACACTAGCCTCATCGTAAGCACCCAATAACAGACCGTCTTGAAAATCAATAGAGGCCCGTTCCCAGATTCAGGGAAGCGGACCTCTTTGCTTTAAGCGACGGTCGATTGGGCGGTACCGGTAAATGTTTGGTTCCAAGG
>NZ_BAAFZI010000085.1:0-6144 GCF_045862175.1 Lacticaseibacillus salsurae
AAAGTACCAAGATAATTTGTCTTTGGAGCTTGATTACTAGAACTAAATACGATATTAATGGTGTATGCACTCGAATCCTTCTTTCTGGATTTTCTTGTTGGTTGCACACCAAGAATATCAGAAGAAGACGTTCGGGTGTTTTTTATTGTTCGGAAATTATGAATTTAAACGAGGTACGTTTGACAGTACCCCACTCAGAAAGAAGGAACGCTGATGACAACTTTAGCCCATGTGGCAGTGATCACCATCACCTTAGGTTTGATCGCCGCATCTACGGTGATGGCAGTCGGCCATAACCGCCGCCGTGCCTTGATCCCAGTCAAAACGAACCATTAACCAAATTCGCCACCGGTAAGCTTCACCGGTGGCGAATTTTTAGTGTTGGCTTAACCAAGCCATGATCTGATCAGCGATTTCGCCTGGCAATAAATCATCTGTGGCGATCACCAGATCTGCTAATTCGTGATAGCGCGGATCGCGTTGTTGCTGCAGGGCCACCAGCCCAGACTCACCTAATTGTTGCACCAACGGGCGATTAGCGTCACGACCGATACGCTTGAGCACAGTGGCGGCGCTGGCTTCTAGCAACACCACTGGCGTTTGACTGGCTTTTAACAAATCAAAATTCGCCGGTTGCATCGGCGTGCCACCACCAGTGGATAAAATTTCAATATCGCCCATCGCTTTGACTAAAGTCTCATGTTCCAATTGCCGAAAGCCAGCATCCCCGCGTGCGGCAAAAATTTCTGGGATCGACTGGCCTGCCGCTTCAACGATGAGATCATCTAGGTCACGATGGGTACAAGCCATTTTTCTGGCAAGTTCATGGCCGACTGTGGTTTTACCGGCACCCATAAACCCCACTAAAATCACTGCCATGCCTACACCTCCTTAGGTGGGTCGATACTTTGACGGACATGTTGCGCTTGTTCAAACCACGCATGCATCGCGTCCACGTCATGTTCGGCGATCAACTGGCGCGCGTGTTGCAACGTTGCAATGTTGGTATCTAGTGCTTTTAAAATCGCCTCAGTGTTGCTTTGCATGATCGCCGTCCACATCGTTGGGTCACCAGCGGCGATGCGCGTGGTATCGCGAAAGCCGCCTGCGGAAAATTGCAAAGCTTGCGGCTGATCGGCTAACCCGATCCCAGCACTAATGGCCAAAGCTGAGGCCACCACATGCGGCACATGTGAGATCTGCGCAACCATTTGATCATGTTGTAGCGCAGTTAAAATTTCAAAATACGCACCAGCAGCAGACAACACATTGCGTAGCGCCAACATTTGATCTTTTGTGGCATTGCCATTGACCAAAAAGTAATGCGCTTCAGCAAACAAACTCGCCCGTCCAGCTTTGACCCCAGAGCGCTCCGATCCGGCCATCGGGTGACCACCGACAAACGTGACCCCTTTGGCCATTAGCGCTTGGGCCGCTTGTAGCACCACGGCTTTGGTGCTACCGGTATCGGTGACGATCACGCCAGGCTTTAAGCATAGCGTCGCCAACTGTTGTAATTCCTTGACGATTTGCGTGACTGGTGTCGCCAAAATGATCACATCGGCGCTTCCTGCATCAGCCAGGCCATTTGCCGCAACTTGATCGATCACCTGGTGGTTTTTGGCCCAAGCTAAACTTTCAGCATTTTGATCATGGCCGATCACCGTGGCATCCCCGCGGCGTTGCCGGATCGCTCGCGCTAAACTCGAGCCGATCAGCCCTAACCCTTCTATAAAAACAGTGGTCATGTTTATGCCTCCAACAGCGTGTTCAAATCATCAAAAAATTCTGGGTAAGACACGCCCACTGCGTCCGCATGCTTTAAGGTCAACGGCGCGTCCACTAACAACGCCGCCAAGCCCAACATCATGCCGATGCGATGATCGCCGTGGCTATCAAGTTTTGGCTCTTGAACATGCCAAGCGCTGCGCCCATCGATCACAAACCCATCAGGTAATGCTTTGACATTGGCACCAAGTTTGCCAAGTTCTTGTTCAACACAGGCGATCCGGTCGGTTTCTTTGACGCGTAATTCTTCGGCGCCGTGAATGGTGCTGACACCGTTGGCTTTAGCTGCCAACAAGGCAACTAACGGCAATTCATCAATGATCGCCGGAATTTGTTCAGCCGTTAAATCGATAGGATGCAAGTCAGCGCTTTGCACCCGAATATTTCCGACGGCTTCACCAGCACTCAAGGTTTGCGTCACGTCGACTTTGCCGCCCATTTTCACCAAGACGTCCAACAAACCGCGGCGAGAAGGATTCAGCCCGACATTCAACAAGGTGATATCCGACCCTTTGATCAAAGTCGCTGCCACCATGAAAAAGGCGGCACTGGACATATCCCCAGGCACTTGCACAGTTTGGGCTGCGAGTTGATCGGTGTGGCCAACGGTGATGGTCATTTGATCTGACGACACAGTCAGATCTGCGCCGAATGCTTTTAACATATTTTCGCTGTGATCACGCGTTGGCAATAATTCATGGATCACGGTATGCCCTGGCGCTTGTAAACCAGCGAAGATCAGTGCCGACTTCACTTGCGCACTAGCCACTTGTAGCTGAATTTCTGCTGCCGCCAACGTTTTGCCATGCACAACAGCAGGTAAATGGCCATCAGTCGTGGTGATCTCAGCACCCATTTTCGCCAAGGGATCAGCGACCCGGCGCATTGGCCGCTTGGATAACGAATCATCCCCGATCAACTTGGTGTCAAACGCCTGCCCCGCCAATAACCCCATCATCAAGCGCGTGGTCGTGCCGGAATTGGCCATTTGAAGCGCGTGTTTTGGCGCCTGCAAGCCAGCCATCCCGACACCATGGACGACCACCTCATCGCCGTCGCGGTCAATTTTCACGCCTAGATCACGAAAAGCTTGCAACGTTGCCAAACAATCTGCCGATGTCAAAAAATGATGGACGAGCGTATCGCCTGTCGCTAAACTGCCGATCATGATCGCCCGATGCGAAATACTTTTGTCACCTGGCACTGCCAAGCGGCCATGTAAGCCATGCGTTACCGAAGTTTGTAATTGTTTATCCATATTTTCTCCTAAAACGCATCAAATTCTGAGCGATAGTCCGCCACTTGCTTTTGCATCCGCGCCAAGTTGGCATCGTCAAAGGTGTCACATAACACTTTAGCCAATTCAAACGACACAGCACTTTCTACGACGATCGATGCTGGCACGATTGCCGTGGTATCAGAGCGCTCGACATTAGCCTTAGACACTTCATGGGTATGGATATCAACAGATTGTAGCGGCTGATACAGCGTCGGGATTGGCTTTAATGCCCCGCGCACCACGATCGGCATGCCATTGGTCATCCCGCCTTCAAAGCCACCTAAATGATCAGATAACCGCGAATAGCCTTGGCCTTGATGCCAGTCGATTTGATCCATCACTTCAGAACCCAGGTTTTGTGCGGCTTCAAACCCGTCGCCGATTTCTACGCCTTTAATGGCATTGACGCCAACCACTGCGGCAGCGATTTTGGCGTCGAGTTTTTGATTCCAAGCAGTGTAGCTGCCTAATCCAGCCGGCACGCCGTTAGCGACGACGCGCACGATCCCACCTAAGGTATTGCCAGCATGCCGAGTTTCATCGATCAACATGTGGATGCGGTCAACTTGTTGATCATCGAGCATGCGCATATCATTTTGGGTGATCGCTGCTTGGATCTCAGCGACATCTAGTGGGGATTCAGCTGGGCCTTTCACTGACCCGACTTGATCCACATACCCGACGATCGTGATCCCAACTGCTTCAAGGAGTTGCTTGCAAATGGCGCCAACCGCCACGCGCATCGCCGTTTCACGCGCACTGGAGCGTTCTAACACATTGCGCATGTCGTGATGGCCATATTTTTGCCCACCAACCAGATCCGCGTGCCCAGGCCGCGGACGGGTCACTTGGCGCAAGGTATTTTGCGGCGTTTCTTCAGCCGTTGGCGACATGATCTCGCCCCAATGACCGTGATCGCGGTTTTGGATCACCAACGCGATCGGACCGCCCATGGTGATGCTGTGACGCACGCCGCCAACGATCTGCACCGTATCATGTTCGATTTTTTGGCGACTGCCGCGACCATAGCCGCCTTGCCGTGCTGCCAAAGCCGCATTGATCGCGGCGATATCCAAATGTAACCCAGCTGGCACCCCAGTTAAAATACCGGTCAATTGGGGGCCATGAGATTCCCCGGCTGTCATGTAATCCATTAGTTTTCCTCCATATGTTCAGCGTGAATTTTTTGCGTTTGGTAAGCGCGCGATTCTGCCATGATCGTGGCAAAAATTTTGCGCGCATGTGGTGCCAATTCCTTGGCGCCGATCGCTTGGGCGACGCTATCTAACACTTGGGCTTCGCGATCAAGATTTTTGACTGGCACACCGGCAGTTTGTTTCAATTGGGCGATGCGGTCGACAGTTTCAAACCGTTTGGCTAACAAAGCCGCGATCTGCTGATCGATCGCATTGATCTGCTCGCGCTCATGTGCCAAGCCTGCTTGTGCTTGTTGTTGGATCATTGAATCGACTGCCATGATGGCACCTCCTGAACTGCGACTTTAGGTTGATGCAAACATACTCGCGCCACGATCACCAAACCTAACCCCAATGCGGCTACCACCAAGTCACCACGCAAAGCGGCCGCTAAGTTGAGATGCGCGGACAGCCACCCGGTGATCAATGGCACGGAAAATGTCGCTAAACTGCCGAAGTTCATAAAGATCCCAGTGATCATGCCTTTCATGTTGGGGTATAAGGTCAAAAACATGGTCAACCCGACTTGCATA
Organism: Lacticaseibacillus salsurae; assembly: GCF_045862175.1. NCBI lineage: Bacteria > Bacillati > Bacillota > Bacilli > Lactobacillales > Lactobacillaceae > Lacticaseibacillus > Lacticaseibacillus salsurae. Next base: position 4,797 of record NZ_BAAFZI010000085.1, read on the forward strand.
CCACCACCAGCAGCAGACAAGCCAAACACAAACGATGCGACCATGCCGACCAGTGGCGTGTGGATCATACATACCGCGGCTAAGCTCAACAAGCCTAACGCATTTAAACTTAACAACACGATGCCTTCAGGAGCTTGGCGGCGTAATAACATAAAGATCACTAACACCCCAGAAATACTGCCGATCGAATAGCTAGATAGCAATAAATGCGCGTTCATATTTGAAAAATGTAACACTTTGGTGGCATATAAACTGATCCATTGCGTGAACCAGATCATCAACCCCATTGACGTGTAGCCATACATGGCCAGTGCCAGCGTGGCAATCCAGCGCTTAGTTTTGGATAAGCCAAGGCTGGCTTCGACTTCACTTTCCGTGTGGTGTTGGATCGCTGGGAACTGCAATGGTGCCACTAACACTAGATTTACGAGCAACAGCGCTGCGCCGATAGCAAAAGACCAACCATACCAAGCCCCGATACCTTCACTGTACGCCACAAAAATCGGTAAGATGAATTCGCCAAGCGACATCGCGGCTTTGATCAACACATTCGAGGCTTTGGCTTTGCCACCAAGATCCGCAAACGTGGTGTAAGACCCAGCGTCAAACGCAGAATTTGCCGCCCCAGCACACATCGCCAACGCGTAAGCCACTGGCAAGCTGTGCGTGACCATCATGCCGGCAAAAAACGCGAGGTACAACACCATGCCAGTATTGATACAAACTTTGCGCCCGTAGCGATCAGCGATAAAGCCAAATAAGAAATAAGCGGGAAAACGACCCAACCCGACGCCTGATAACACCAAACTCACAGTGGCCACTGGCGCATGCCAGCTGGCACTTAACGCTTGCATGTTTTGGGCGATAATGATCAAGCCAATGCCATGCACGATGTAGTTGATGTACAAGCTTAACGATAAACGACGTTGCATTTTGGAACTCAGCGATTGGGTCATATGTATTACTCCTTCATAAACAAAAATTCGCCAACTAGTTGAGTAGTTGGCGAATTTCATCGGAAATATGGTTTACTTCCGCCAGCTAGACAATGTCTAACCGGCAAGCAAAATGGGCTTGACCACCTTAGACACGAACGTGTATGCGTCCGTGCTAGGTGCACGGACACTACCTAAAGTAGTAAAAGCCATAATAGTAAGCTGCAACTGTCATATGTTGTGGTTTAACCATTGCCATAGATCCCCTTTGCGTAATTGATGTTTCTAATTAAACACCAAGACAATTCACATTGCAAGCATTATTTATATCATCGTACATTTGCCTGTTTATCGGTATTTTTACGCAGTGACTATCTCACATCGTCTCACATCATTTCACAATAATCTGACAA
>NZ_BAAFZI010000086.1:0-6081 GCF_045862175.1 Lacticaseibacillus salsurae
GGTCTGGTAACTTGAGGCACTGATTGGCAAGTTGCCTAAAGTTGATACGATGAAGAAACTCTTGGAACAAAACGAGCCCGGCGTCATTTGAAAGTTGACCGCCGTCGGCGGTCACAGTCACATTGGTATTGCATTGCAGGGATAAGCTGGTTAAAGTTGAGATGGTGTGAAGCCTCGCTTTCGTGATGGTTTTCGTTGACTCAACCTTAGCATATAGGCGCACCCAATGGGTGAAACACCAAAGCAGCGCAGTCCCGTGTGAATCGTGGGATTGCGCTGCTTTTTTGAAATTCTATGAATAATCCAGGTTTAATTCAACGCCAAGCCTGACGTGATTTCTTGGAAGCCGAACAACGGCCGAATGTCGTCTGGCTCGATCACATAAACATAAGCTTGGCGCCATTCAGGCTTATCCAACAGCAACATCACTTCCCAAACTTTCAACGGTTTGCCAGTCAGTTGCGAGTGGATCCACAATTGCCGCTGTTCATCGACGATTTGCAATTCAAACGTGGCTAAATTTTGTAATGCCCCAGCGATTTTCACGCGCACTGGGGTATTTTTGTTGTGGTCAGATAACAGTTGTAAGAGATCCAAGACGCGCATCAGTGAGCCCCCGTATAGTCTTCTAGTGTGCGATGTCCCGATGCCAGTACCACCAGCAATTGTTCAAAATGCATTTTCTGGGTGACTGGGCGCTTCGGCGAATAAATATAGCGCGCCCACTGATTTTTCATCGCTGGCGTTAAGGTTTGCCACTGATTGAGTAGTTTGGCGTTTTGCTTGGACAATCGCTCCGTTAACTTAGGCACTTGCGCATCATAATCAGCTAAGCGGGTTTTGGTGGCGACTGCTTGGGCCCATTTCAAATCAAGCACGGTGAAGTCGTCATCAAAGCTGAGCATCGCGTTGTACTTAAAGCCAGATTCTCCAAGCAAGCCGGTGTGGCGATCCAATTTCAACGCACGCAACATCGCATCGCGGTTGATGCCAGAAAACTGCCGGCTGCCAGCCTTGGGATAAAACAAATACACATGCCCATCAAAAGCCAAACGCTGTGCCTTAGCGATGGCGTGCAGTCGCTGGTTAGCCGCGGCTGGCGTCATCACTGCCACGATCTGCAAGTCCGTTTGCTTAGTCGCACGTTGGTCGAAATCAAGATTTGCTAAGGCATTGTGGATTGGCTCTGGCAAGGGATCTGCCACGATATGGTGGAATTTGGAAAATTTGAATTTAGTCAGCTCAGGCATAAGGCACCTCCTGATGTTAGTGTACCGCGCGCAGTCAAATTTAGAAACTGGTAATTGTAACCCAACGATTGACAAATGGGTTACAAGCGGATAAACTCAGGTCATTCTAAGAAAACAGGTGACAGTATGGGTCAAAATGCGACATTGAAATATTTAATGCAGGGGGCAATGGTTTGCGCGTTATTGATTATTTTAGGTTTATTTCCAGGGATCCCATTAGGCATTATTCCCGTGGCAGTGGTTTTACAAAATCTTGGCGTGATGCTGGCTGGGGAAATTCTGCCGGCGCGATACGGAAGCTTAGCTGTCGGGGTATTTTTGTTATTGGTGGCGTTAGGCTTGCCGTTTTTATCTGGCGGGCGCGGGGGCTTGGCCATCATTGCTGGACCCACAGGCGGGTATTTAATTGCTTGGCTATTTGCGCCAGCGCTGAATGCTTGGGTAATACATATGACTGATGCCGCGAATAAGCCAGCCTGGCAAGAATTTTTATGGGCAATGTTGTTTCTCGTCTTGTTTGTTGATGTGATCGGCAGTATTTGGCTATCGGTTCAATCGCACATGCCATTTGGCGCCGCGCTAGCTTCCAATGTGATGTTTGTGCCAGGCGATTTATTGAAACTCGGATTTGCAGTTGCGATTGCCAGACGCCTACGAAAAGTCTTACACTAGAGCTTACTAGGGTAAGGAGGGCGACACCATGAACACCAAACAACGCGTATTGACAGCATTACTCGCAGATGGCGACACCTGGCATTCCGGCGACAGCTTAGCCGCGGAGTTAGGCTTGTCGCGAGAATCCGTGTGGAAAGCGATCAACGCCTTGCGCAAAGCAGGACATGACATCGCCGCGCGCAAAAGCCAAGGCTACCGCTACGTCAGTTGTGCGCATTTGGATGACATGGTGATCGCCTATCATCTTCAACATGAATTGCCATTAACCGTTGAAAAAACAGTGACCTCAACGCAAGATGTCGCCAAAAAATGGTTAGCCACGCAAACTGAACTCACCCCAGCGGCGTTTGTGGCGGATGCGCAAACCAATGGCTATGGTCGCCGCGGTCGGCAATTTTATTCACCAGCCCAAAGCGGACTGTATTTATCTTTGGTGATCCCCAACCCTCAAGCAGATCTGACGCAAGTGGGGTTGTTGACAACTGGGGTGGCGACGGCGGTAGTGGCTGCCTTACGCGAATTCTTCCCAACGGCTGATTTTGGGTTGAAGTGGGTCAATGATGTGATGATCGATCATCGCAAAGTCGCCGGGATCTTGTGTGAAGCGGTGCTGGCGTTAGAATCATCAACCAGCGCGGCATTTGTGATCGGTGTGGGTTTGAACCTCGATACGGCACAATTTCCTGATGCGTTAAAACAAGTTGCCGGGTCGATCAGCGACACGCCAATTGATCGCAATGCCTTGGCTGCCAGCTTGATCGATCACATTTTAAAGCGGGCTGTAGATTATCAAACTGGCGACTTCTTGCCAACGTATCGAAAGCTTTCTACTGTGATCGGCCACCGCGTCACGGTGAAAATCGGGAAACGCATTTTAACTGGTAAAGTGTTGGACATCGCAGAAAATGGCGGGCTTGAGTTATTGACTGATCAAGGCCTGCAAACCGTTACTGCTGGAGAAGTGGTGAAAGTGGATGTTGACGCCTGAAATTCACGGCTTGCAGTTAGATGCCGATGGTCGCTGCGCGCATTATCACACTGACTTTGATGTGGTCGCGTTATGGTGTGGCCAGTGTCAAAAATTCTGGGCGTGTTATGAATGCCACGATGCGTTGTGTGATCATGACTTCGTGCCGCTCCCAAAAGCGCAAGCACCAGTCTTGTGTGGTGCTTGTCGGCACGTGATGACTTACACGCAGTATCAAAGTGGTCAGTGTCCCAATTGCGGGCATCCATTTAATCCACGCTGTGAATTACATACCGATCATTATTTCAAATAAAAAATGGACGCCTTCACTGTTGAGGCGTCCATTTTAGTGCTATTTGATCTGTTGGCTTAACGCTTCAATACGCTGTTCGCTTTGATCTAAGAAATTGATCATGTCATGTAGCGGCTTGGCAGTGGTGATGTCCACCCCTGCCACTTGCGCTTCTTGAATTGGTGTGAGGCTATCGCCAAGGGTCAAGAATTTTAACCAGTCGCTAGCCGCATTAGGGTCGCCTGCTTGCAGACGCAGGAATGCGCCAGTGGATACGACTAGGCTAGCTGAGTAAGTATACGAGTACAGGCCCATGTAATAATGGCTTTGACGCATCCAAGTCAGTTCAGGTTGCCCGAAGTCAAGATCCACGCTGTCGCCCCAGAATTCTTTCAGCACACCCAGTTTCAATTCATTGAGCTTAGCCGCGTCAAAACTCTCACCGGCATCGATCAACGTATAAACTTTGGTTTGGAAGGCTGCTTCCAGCAAGTGGGTGACACAATTATGGAAGTAAGTATCATTTAACAATCGGCTTAACGCAAACCGTTCAAAGCGCGCATCGCTATCTTTTTCCAACAAACTCTTGGTCAACAACAATTCGTGGAATGTCGAAGGCGCTTCGACGATGTACCAAGACGGTTCATGGCCTAAAATCGAATGATGTTCATCGGCTAGCGTCATTTGTCCACAATGACCGAGTTCATGGATCAACGTGTATAAGCTCGGCAAGGTGTCCGCCCAACTCATTAAGACATAAGGATGTGTGCCATAAGGACATTCAGCAAACGCGCCGGATTCTTTGCCAACGTTGCCAGGAAAATCGACCCAACGATCCGTGAAAGCTGGTGCGATCCGCGCTTGATAATCAGGTCCTAACGGCTTCAAGGCTTCATGGATCATGTGCGGGGCATCTTTGCGTGTGACTTTTGGCGAAAAAGTAGGATCCAAATCGGCTTGTAAGTCCGTGTAAGTGATGCGGTCGAGTTTCAACGTCTGCTTTAAATGGGTCACATATCGGCGCATGACCGGCGCTAAGTCGTGCATGATGGTGTTGACTTGGCGTTCAAACATCGCTCGTGGCACTTCTTGTTCAGCCAGCAAGTAATCGATCACAGAATCATAACCGCGCATGGTGGCGAGTGTTTTTTCTTTGGTGACTTGGGCCAAATAACCGGCGGCCATTGTGTTTTGATACTTGGCCAGCGTTTGGCAGAATTTCAAATAAGCCGCACGACGGATAGTGACGTCAGGATGCTTTTGATACTCTTCTTCATATAAGGTGAAGGACAACGGATAAGTTTTGCCATCGACTTCGAACTCGCCGAAATCCATATCTGCAAACACAGATTGAGAGCGGATCGCTTCTGGCGCATCTAAGACTGGCTCAAGCTTAGCCAACGCTTCTTCTACCGCAGGGGCTAAGGCTTGCTTGCGGCTTTGTTTAATATGGCGAATAAAGGCGGCGTGATCGACGGATTTTGCTGCGACTTGATCGAGTACGGCATCGTCAAGGGCGCTGAGTTCCGCTTGGACAAAATGGAGCTGACTTTCCCAAGTGGCCAACAAATTATCGACGCGATGGCTGGTGGCAGTGAGCTGGCTATCGGTCACGTCGGTGCTGACCGGGAAGCTGGCGTAACAGCTCAAGTGATTTTCATTTTCGAGGATATGGGCATAATCATCTAAGGCATCTAAAATCACAGGCACTTGCGTCAGGCGACCTTGGTAGATGCGTTGAAAGTCTTGGATCAATTCTTTGGTAGCTTTGATCGTTTGTTCAAATTCAAATTCATCTTTAAAAATGGCGCTGAGGTCCCAAGTGTCTGCAGTTGGCACTGCTGCACGCGTCGGTAAACTCATGGTCAACACTCCCTTTTGATAAGCTTGCCCCCAGTATAACACGTTCTCAAAATTGGCATATTCTTACAAATAGAGTGATTTTTTGGGTAAAATATATACTCAAAAGAATATGCTTAGGGTAAAATAAGAGTGAACGAACCGGGATACCGGTATCCTTAGGAGGAAGACATAATGGTCATTGACAATAACCACTTGGTAACACGTTACTATGACTTGCAAGCGGAGAACTCAGCCGGCTTTGCTGCAGTCAATGCCTACATCAACAAGCAGCTCGAAGACTTGTACAACGATTTGAAAACGACTTTTTCTGACACGGTTGTTTTCCAACTGGAAGACGCCATGGCGGCAGGGGAAGCTGGCGGGTTGAACCTTGATCCTGCGGAAGAAGAAATCGCTGTAACCAACTACATGTTGAAAACAATCGATGGCTTAGGCCTGTGGATCCAACCAGAACAAGAATCCGATCCTAATACGATCGTCGCCAAACTCAACTTTGGTAACCGTAGCCGTTATTATTAATCAACTTTGAAACCAGCCTCGGCTGGTTTTTTTGTGCCAGAGCGTTTTGAAGCGGGTTTAGTCGACCGGGTAGCCTCGTCTGAGGAGTTGAGCTGGTCTTTGGCTTGACTCCTCAGACGTCGCTAGCTGTGTCGACGTTGCTTCAAAAAAGCTCGACGTCAAGGATTTAGGCCTCCAGCTGACTTGCCGATGCATCGTGGAGGTCCGAATCGGAGCTAACTTGAGCCATCGCGATGCTCATGGCTCAAGTGAATCTCCACCTGCGAAACGCATTAGGTGGTAAACCACCAATTGCGTTTCTACTATGCACCGGCAGCCAGCTTCCGGCCCAAATTCAAACTTGACGAGACAACAATAATTTTGAAATAACTGAATGGCGGTAAAAAAGGGTCTAAAATTTTTGGTGTTGAAGAGTACTTCAACGCTGGAAGTTTTAGGCCTTTTTAGATAACACAAAAACACCTACTCCCTCCAGTGTTATGCTTTAAGCGACCAAACCAAAAGATAAACGAGGT
>NZ_BAAFZI010000087.1:0-5928 GCF_045862175.1 Lacticaseibacillus salsurae
GGTTAAAGTTGAGATGGTGTGAAGCCTCGCTTTCGTGATGGTTTTCGTTGACTCAACCTTAGCATATAGGCGCACCCAATGGGTGAAACACCAAAGCAGCGCAGTCCCGTGTGAATCGTGGGATTGCGCTGCTTTTTTGAGATTCTATGAATAATCCAGGACTTATTCTCTAAGCCGGTTTTCATCGTCAAGAAGTCTAATAACAAGATCAAATCCTTCAATTCCGCAGCTGGGCACACCACCGTTGCCCAAGTCGGCACTGGCTTCTCACTTGAATTAGAAGCTTACAACAAGACCCACAAGAAGAACCCGATCAAGATTACTTATGTCAAAGACTATCATGATCTGCAAGATATTTCGCAAGGTAAGTATGACTTTGCCTACACCGATTTATCCATGTACAAAGCCGAACAAAAGCAATACAAGATCAACGACGTGAAAGCCGTCAAGTTAACCAATGGCAAAGGTGGCACCAAGTTCAATCAACCTTACACTTACGTCGTCTTTGGGAAAACAGCCAAAGACAAGAAGTTCCAAAAAGCCGTCAACAAAGAACTGGTCAAGTTAGCCAAAGATGGCACCTTAACCAAGATCTCCAAGAAGTATCTCGGTGCTAATTACGTCCCTGCAGTATTGAAGAATTAAAGAAGGCAAAGTATGACAGCAGATATCGATCCCACCCTTGAACAACAATTGATTGCTTGGCGCCATGATTTTCATCAACATCCAGAATTGGCCAACCACGAAGTCCGCACCTCCCAAAAGATTCGCGAGATTTTAACCAACTGGGGCATTAAAATACTACCCACTCACTTGGCCACTGGCGTTTTTGCGGAAATCGGCAGTGACAATCCTGGCAAAACCTTAGGCTTACGCGCTGACATCGACGCTTTGCCGATTCAAGAAGAAACAGGCCTGCCTTTTGCGTCTGTCAATGAAGGCGTGATGCATGCTTGCGGGCATGATACCCATATCGCGGCATTGCTCGGCGGTGCATACCTATTGAAACAACACGAAGCCGAACTCAAAGGTAAGGTGCGCTTGTTGTTTCAATTATCTGAAGAAGATCAAGAAGGGGCTTTGCAAATCATCGACGACGGCCAGTTAAACGGCGTTGATGCCGTGTTAGGCTTTCACAACGCGCCCTTTCATCCTGTCGGTGAACTGGCAGTGCATGCTGGTATCTCCAGCGGGGCAATCGATAAATTCAAAGTCACGTTAACTGGCGTTGGGACGCATGCCTCCGCCCCGCAAAACGGCACCGATCCAATTCCTGCGTTAGGCGCAGAAATCACGGCTTTATAAAGCATTGTCGCGCGCAATGTGGCGCCATTTAAGGCTGGTGTTTTAAGTATCACCCATATCATTGCCGGCACCACTTGGAACATTTTGCCGGAAACGGCTTGGTTTGAAGGAACGGTGCGCACAGCGGATAAACAAGTCCGGGCGTTAATCAAGCAGCGGTTCTTTACGGTCGTGGAAAACACGGCGGCGGCCTTTGGGGTCAAGGCAGACATCGATTGGTATGACGGCGATCCGTCAGTGGACAATGATCCGAAGTTAACGGCCATTGTTCAAAATGAATCGCAAAGCTTCACCACTAGCTATGAAGAAGAACCAGCTTTAGGGTCTGACGACTTCGCTTGCTTACAAGCCAAAGTCCCAGGTGTCTACGCCAAACTCGGCAACGGCGGCAATGTCGCCAACCACAACCCGCGCTACATCGCCGAAGATGGCGTGGTGGCAGTTGGCGCACGGTTCTTCTATAAAAATTCAGTGCGGTTATTAAAGGAGTTGCAGTAACATGGCGGAACAATTTGAAACGCGGCGTTTGCATGCTGGGTACGATCCAGCTAAACATGGGCATTCCCCATTAGTGCCGATTTATCAAACTGCGGCGTTTGCCATGACTGATCCTAACGGTGCTAATCCAGAAGGGTTTGTGTATTCGCGGGTGGGCAATCCCACCGTTGAAGCATTTGAAAACCGCATTTGTGACCTTGCTGGCGGCGTCACTGCCACAGCAGTCGCCAGTGGCATGGCGGCGATCACCGATACACTGCTCAATGTGGCCGAAGGCGGCGGTCGCATCATCGCCCCAAGCAATATTTATGGCGCGGGTTTGGATGAAATGAATTCGTTGTTGCCGAAATTTGGTATTGAAACGGATTTTGTCCAAGATATCAATGACTTTGCTGCCGTTGAAGCGTTGATCACCCCTGAAACTAAGGCGATTTATACCGAATCCGTGGCCAATCCTAGCACCGCGATCGCCGACATTGAAGGCTTGGCGGCGTTGGCGCACAAGCATCATGTGCCGTTGATTGTGGATAACACGTTCCCGACGCCTTATCTGTTTCGGCCGCTGGAACATGGCGCGGATATCGATGTGTATTCCTCAACTAAAGCCATCAACGGCCACGGCAATGTGGTGTCTGGCATTGTGGTTGACAGGGGGCATTTTGACTGGGATCAAGCGCGCTTTCCGCAATTTCATGAAAAAGAGCTGATCTTACCAGATGCTGAAGGCGAACCCCAAACTTTCGTCGAAGCCTTCGGCAATGCAGCGTTTGGCCATCGCATCCGACTGAAATATGTGCGCTTGTTTGGCGCAGTGATGAGTCCTTTTGATGCATACTTGGCGCTGTTGGGGATCGATACGATCGCTGAGCGCCTAGACAAAGAAGTGCACAATGCGGTGAAAGTGGCGCAATATCTGACCACCAATCCGCATGTCACCGCCGTGCATTATGCCGGCTTGCATCCGGAAGATCCGCTGGTCAAGCGCTACTTCCCTAAAGGCGTCGGCGCGATTTTCAGTTTTGAACTGGCGGCCACGGAAGCCCAAGTGGACAAATTGTTACTCAGCACTAAAGTCTTTACCTATTTACCTAACGTTGGGGATTCGCGGTCGTTGATCGTCAACCCTAGGCGCGTGACCCACCGCGAAGTGCCAGTGCGCTTCCGCGATGAACAAGGGTTAACGGCTAACTTGGTGCGCTTGTCGATCGGTTTAGAAGACGCGGATGATTTGATCGCAGATTTGGATCAAGCTATCGCGCAGGCGTTTGAATAGGAGGCAGCAAATGAGCAATTCAGCTTGTGCTTGGCAACCAGGCAAGAAGCCGGCGGCAACTAAGGAACCGGCCAGCATCAATCAGCGCTTTTCCACCGGGGAGCTACCGGTTGAAGCGGACCGTTATCGCCTGGTGTGGGGCCGCTTTTGCCCATGGGCGACGCAATCGGCCATCGCCATTGATTTATTGAAGCTGCCGATTTCCAAAGGCGCGATTTATCCTTATCGGCGTGAGACTTTAGACACCGATTGGGTGTTTGGCCCGGACGATTCCGTCATCGATCCCGTGTTAAAAATCGCCCGCGTATCGCAAGCTTACCAGAAGGCAATACCGGATTTCGCTGGCCGCTCGACAGTGCCTGCGTTAGTCGATATTCAAACTGGGGCGGTGGTCAACAACGACGCCAATGTCTTGTTGAATGAACTGACCCAAGCATGGGGCGATACCAGCTTGAATCAGCCAGATGAAGCGGCGTTTGATGCGCGGCTTCTCGCGCAGGTCAACCAAGCGCCTGGGGCGATTCTCGACACCACTAGCCAAGCGGACTACGACACCAAAGCCAAAGCGTTCTTTGATACCTTGGCGGCGTTAAATGCCCGCTTGATCGAACATCCGTATATCTTTGGCGAGCAGCTGACCCAAGCGGATATCCGTTTGTTTGTCACCTTAGTGCGCTTCGATCTGGTGTATTCGCAACAAAATAAGCTGAATTACCGCCGATTAGTCGACTATCCACAGCTGTGGGCTTATGCCAAACGCCTGTATCAAATTCCAGCATTTCATGACAATACGGACTTTGATGCGATTTTGGCGCATTTTTATCAAGTCTCCGACGCGCCAGTCACCGACTTTGATCGCGTGACGCCATATACGGATCGCCAAGCGGCTTGGCAAGATTGACATCGCCTTAAAAGTTCACTATCATAAGCGTAACGTCAAAGCTTGCGATGGTAGTGTCAATTTGCTGGTGCACAGAGAACTCTTGTGACTGAAAAAAGAGTCACCAGCTGACATGATTTGGCTCGCAAGGGACAATCGGTGTACGCGCCTTAAGCGATTTGAGAGGTCTCAAAAATAATTTTTGAGGCAAGTTAGGTGGTACCGCGCTCAGCCGTCCTATGTTTAACGACATTTGGACGGCTTTTTTATATTCAGGAGGAAATAACATGGCAAAACATACCTTTTTAACTGGGGATCGCCCCACTGGCCGCTTGCATATCGGCCACTACATCGGCAGTTTGCAAAACCGCGTGGCCTTGCAAAATTCAGGCGATTACAACAACTTTGTGATGATCGCTGATACTCAGGCTTTGACGGATAACGCCAACAACCCAGAAAAAATCCGCAACTCCCTGATGGAAGTGGCTTTGGATTACTTGGCTGTGGGCATTGATCCCAAGAAAACCACGATTTTAGTGCAATCTGCGATTCCAGCCTTGTCTGAGCTGACCATGTACTATTTGGACTTGGTCACCGTTGCGCGCTTGAACCGCAACCCAACCGTGAAAACTGAAATCAAACAAAAGGCGTTCGGCGAATCCGTACCTGCCGGCTTCTTCGTTTACCCAGTCTCACAAGCGGCTGACATCACTGCTTTTAAAGCGGACACCGTGCCAGTTGGGGATGATCAAGAACCGATGTTGGAACAAACGCGTGAAATCGTGCGCACCTTCAACCGGACTTACAATGCTGACGTTTTAGTCGAACCAGAAGGCTACTTCCCACCTAAAGGCTCTGGTCGTTTGCCTGGCATCGATGGCAACGCCAAAATGTCCAAGTCTTTAGGCAACGGCATTTATTTAGCCGACGACGCTGACACCGTGCAAAAGAAAATCATGTCCATGTACACCGATCCGAACCACATTCATGTTTCAGATCCTGGTCAAGTGGAAGGCAACGTTGTGTTCACGTATTTGGATATTTTTGATCCTGATAAGCAACACGTCGCTGACCTCAAAGCCGAATACCAACATGGTGGCTTAGGTGATGTGAAGATCAAGCGTTACTTAAACGACGTCATGGATGCAGTGCTTTCACCTATTCGTAACCGTCGTTTGGAATACGCTAAAGACATGGCTTCTGTGCAACAGATTTTGATCGATGGCACGGCACATGCCAATGAAGTGGCTAATCAAACCTTACAAGAAGTGCGCGACGCCATTGGCTTCAACTACTTCAAATAATTGCGTTGCGTTTCGTGACATCGATGCCTAGCGACCCGAGAAGCTGTGAGCGGCTATACTCAAAATTCAACCAGTGATGGTCTATGAAATGACCAACGCTAAGCCCATCTGATGGCAGTGAATCGTTGTGAGTAATGAAATAGATCCAAGTGGCTGAGACATAAAGCGAACTTAGCATAGAGTAGAAGGCGCCTGACGAGTAAATCCCGAACTTAGGATTTGCTTGGCAGGCGCCTTTTACGCAAATGCGTTGCTTTATGGCTCATACAATCGTGCAATTGTCGGGTTTATTTTGTTGTCTTTAATGATATCTTGGTCACTTGGATCTATTTATTTTAAAGTGAATTCTGAATAATTAGACCTGGATTATTCATAGAATTTCAAAAAAGCAGCGCAATCCCATGATTCACACGGGACTGCGCTGCTTTGGTGTTTCACCCATTGGGTGCGCCTATATGCTAAGGTTAAGTCGACAAAAACCATCACGAAAGCGAGGCTTCACACCATCTCAACTTTAACCAGCTTATCCCTGCAATGCAATACCAATGTGACTGTGACCGCCGACGGCGGTCAACTTTCAAATGACGCCGGGCTCGTTTTGTTCCAAGAGTTTCTTCATCGTATCAACTTTAGGCAACTTGCCAATCAGTGCCTCAAGTTACCAGACC
>NZ_BAAFZI010000088.1:0-5776 GCF_045862175.1 Lacticaseibacillus salsurae
GCGTGCAATTCGATGAGCATGTCTTTGAAATCTTGGTTGTACTTCTTAGCCATAACAGATCCTCCAGTCATCATACTTTGATGTTATTATACTAGATTCACTGTCTCACTTTTGAGGGTAACACCAGTCATCACCTTTGTCGCCTTTGGCAACTGTAAATGAACCGACCGTCTTATCGCCTACTTTAAAGTTGTAGGTAGTTGAACCGTCTTCATTCTTAGTTCCGTTTGGATCAACTGTTGGCGTATCACCATTCCAGATCGTCGTGGTGCTGTCTTTGCTGCCATCACCATGGTGAATGATCACATTTGTCCCACCAGCTGGGTGGTCAGTCGTTGGATCTTGTGGCGTTGTCTCGATCGTATCGCCATTCTTAGGTGCCTTGATCGAGCCTAAGACAGTGTCGTCAGTGCCATCGCCCTTAGGGCCTTTGACATAGAACTCGACCATGCCATCTTCGCCGTCACGAACTAATGGTGTCGCACCGTCATCACCTTTGTCGCCTTTATAAACAGTCGCTGTATTCCCGTCTGAGAAAGTGATGATGGTATTACCATCTTTGTCAGTCGTACTACTCGTGACAGTCAGCGGTTTAGCAGCATCCCCAGGCTTTGGCTTGGCAACATAAATAACCCAGATGTCTTGGCCGTCTGTCTTGAAGGCCGCATCGGCTGAACCATTATCCGGTAAGCTATTGATCTGACCACCATTGATATCGGCAGTCGCATAGTAGAACAGTACACTGGTGTCAAGGGTGCCACCAGCATCAGGCAAGTCTTTGCCATCACTTTCCAATGTATCTGGGATCTTATATTGAGTGGAGTAATCTGTTCCTTCTGGACCACTAACGGTTACAGGCGGTTGCAGTTCGATGCCACCCACATTTTGATAGACATAGTGAACAATACCTGTTCCTTCTACCACCTTGGAATAGGTCACATTGACTGTGATGCTGCCATCTTCATCATCTTTTTGTGCGGCAAAATCTGTGGCCGCTTGCTTGATAGTGTCACCTTTGGTATCAACTGCAGCATCCGTCACTTCGGCTGGATCTGCCGTGAATCCATCAATCGCGTCAGGGGTGACCGAGGCAAACGGTTCCGCTTGCTTCCACGTTCCTAAATCGATCGTCTTGTCCGCGTCGTCACCAGTTGCGTTCCCGTCGGTGAAATACGTGCGCGTAAAGTTCAGCGTCTGCGTGCCAACGTTTTTAGTCGTGCCATCTGGTTGGACCGCTTGGACGGTGACAGTCAGTTGCTTGTGAGTTTCATTATAGTGCGCGTTATCTTCTTCAGGTGGAGCTGGGTGTTCAATGCGATCAACAGCTGTTGGTTCATAATTGACCGTAACGGTGATTTCGTTGTCTGCGTCTTTCGTATCAGCAGCCGTTGCGGTAATTTCATCCCCAACCGTTTTTTGTTGGTCATCCAGCGTCGACTTATCGACGGTGGTCGGCGTCACGGTATAGTGATCGAATGGTGTTGGCGTGTAAGATGCCTTTAACACATCGGTATCGTCATACATAAATCCGCCATTGGTATCACTATCAGCGATCCATTCGCCGTAATCGATGACACCAAGATCAGGATGGTTGGCGTCGATTTGGTATTTGCGCGTGAATGTGACGTGCTGCGTCGCTTGAGTGGTCGTCTGCGAATCTTTATTCGCGACGATCTTAATGGTAAGCGTCTTGTGCGTTTCAGCGTAGCGATCATCAGTCTTGTCAGACGGCGCATCATGCCATTCAGGCTTTGGCTCATCAGAGGTATAGTTGACTGTACGCGTCACCGTAAACTGGTTATAGGCTTTGGAGCCAATCGTACCGCCGCCAGTCGCGTCGATATTCCCCTTGGTTTTTGTAACCAGTGGCAAGTCATCTGAGCTGATTGCCTGATTGGTTTCTGCATCGATCGTCGCTTTAGCACCGGCAACGACTGGAACGTGCGTTGCATCATCTGGAATGCCTGCCAGCAAAGTTGTGTCATCACTACCACCAAGGCCTGAAGGGTCCGTTGTCCAAGGCGTGTACACAATGCTGCCATCCTCTGCGACTGTAGCGGTGCGGTAAACCGTGACGGATTCGTCGTCAAAGTCGTGCTGTTCTGGGAGCTCTGCAATATCACCTTTGTACACAACACGATTCGTCAGTCTACCGATCAAATAACGTTGGTAGACTTGTGTCGGATCGCCACCCTTGAAGGTGCCTGGATTATCTGGCGTGTAAACGCGCGCACCATCTTTGGTGTAGGTGATTTTAACGGTCTGTGCATCAGCAGTAATGGTGAGCGGCTTTGCGGTGCCGTCATCGCCGGCAGCGATGTGGTATCCGTCAACCTCCTTATCGACTACTGTCGTATTTGCTTGGCTGCCAATTTCACCAGGAATCTCATAAGAGGACTGGCCACTCTTATTCTTAACCGGATCACCGTTTTTATCCACTAATTTAACGGTGATCGTACCGGTAGTAGCCGGCGTTGGCGTGTATATGATTTTCACTACTTGCGGATCAGCAGTAGTAATGGTGAGCGTCTTTGCGGTACCGTCATCGCCGGCAGCGATATGGTAACCATCAACCTGCTTATCAACCACTGACGTATCTACTTGGGTGCCAATTTTACCAGGAATCTCATAAGAGGACTGGCCACTCTTATTCTTAACCGGATCACCGTTTTTATCCACTAATTTGACGATGATCTTACCAGTAGTAGCCGGCGCTGGCGCTGGCGTGTAAGTGATCTTCAGTTCTTGTGGCGCCTCGGTAAAGAGTTTACCGAGCGTACCGTCACCGCCACCGGTTATCGAACGACCAGTGACTTTTTTAGCTTCGTCCGGAACTACGATTGGATCGCCAATAGTCCCGCTATAAGACAACTCGGTCTGACCGGCGTCATTGGTAACGACCTTACCCTCGGTATCCACTAATTTGACTTTAACGGTGCCCGTTGTGGTCTGGTCAGTCGTTCCGGTACCACCATCATCGCCACCAGTTGTTGACTTGTTCTTATCATAAACAACCGTAATGACCTGGTCGCCAACTGCGTCAGTAACAGTGTAATGTGTAGTCGCCGGGTTAGGTCGCATCGTATAGCCGTCGACTTTGTAATTGTAACCTGAGGTGTCGATACCAGCGCCAGGCGAGTATAAGTACTTCCCAGCCTCAATAGTAGATACACCATTGGTATTTTTGACTGGATTACCATCGGCATCAACAAGATGAATGGAAACATGGTGGCCGGCATCTGTCTTCTTGCCTTTGTAGGTGATCGTCAGCTCATCACTGCCATAATCAGTGTATTGGTTCGGGTTGGTCAACCCCATAGTCTTCATTGAACTATTTAAACTATCGAAATCTTTGGCATCGCTAAAAGAACTTTGAATCTCATTGGCAATCACTGACCCAACATCAAGCGTCGTCTTTGCTGGATCAAAAGTATACCCACTAGGCGGATCCAATGGATTGAAGTCAATTTCGCCATCTTTTGCGACATGAGCAGTTTTTGCTGAGTTAGGAATCTCCGTCCCATTTTCGTCCAAATACTTGTAAGTAACTGGGAAGCCGTCTGTCGTCGGGGTGGTATCGCCTGGATCATCCGTTCCAGTGGACGTACTTCCAGAATTAGTTTGATCGACATAATACAGTTTAGTTGTCCCAGCACCTGTGCCTAAGTCATCGGCAGTTTTGGCTGTCGTAATGGCGCCTTTGATTGTCACTGGTTGCGGATCATCACCGGTAACGACATGGGTGCCATTGTCCACAGTCAAAGTCGACTTCACTGTGGCAGACATGTCAGTCAGGATACCTTGTTCAATGACTGAGGAAAGAAACTTTGCTGGATCAGCGTCAACATCACCGCCAACCCACCAGCCTAGGCCGATATAGGCGAGAATTCCTGCCGCCCACCCGATGATTGGAACACGACCCCATGACGATATAACCGTATTTAAGCCTCCTTGGAAGGCTTTTTCCAAGTCAGTCGTTAAATTCGGCACGTCAGCAAGGTCCACGGTGATCATGGTCCCATTATCAACTTTAGTCAGCGTTGCCGGCGTCGAATACGGCGTCTTGACAGTAAACTTTTGGTTTAGTCCCTCCCTAAGTTGTGTATCTCCGGATTCATTGACGAACTCTTCGACGTGCGCCTTAATATCCTTAACTGTTTCCGTTGGTGCAGACGTATTGTAATTCATCACGGCAACCAATGTCGCGTATGGATTGATGGTAAAATTCAGTTCGCCTTCACCATTCGCGTCCGTCACGTTGATGCCTTTGGGAACCAAGACTGAAACATAAACATGATCGCCTGCCAGATCGGAGGACGGATCGATTCCTTTAACTGTAAACGTTGCTTCAGCTTTCGACTCACCAGTGAAGTCGCCACTCGGTGAGGCTTTATCAGCTGTTTCGCCTTTGTCATCAACTGTTTCTACTGTTAAATCTGTGGTCTTGAAAATCGAATCCGCCACCGACCCAGCGGCTACCGCTTGAATCGTTTGCGTGATCCCAGTTTTCTTAAACGCTTCTGCAGCCAGTGCCTTCGCAGCTTCTAATTCGTCGTTGCTAGGGTCGACCAATGTAGTGATGTTGTCAGTAATTTCAGTTTTTTCAGTCGCGTCCACTGGTACAGCCAATGGATCAACTGTAGTGGTTTGCTCTGTATCCGTGGTACTTACTGGTTTTACCGCGCTTGTTTGGTCTTGAACTGCAGGTGTATCAGATTCAGTCGTCGTTGCAGTAGCGGCCTTCACTGCGTCAGCGTTAGCGTCAACTGCCGTTGCAGTCTCAGGCTTTTGTGTGTCGGCAGTGGTTGTCGACTTTGGCGCAGCAACTGTGGTAGCCGCTTTTGCCGCAACAGGCGTGCTAGTGGTAGCTCCGGCAGTTTCAGTTTTAGCCGAAGCCGTAGCTGTAGCTGTAGCTGCTGGTGTTGGTGTTGCCGCTGTTGATTCGGCGGTCGTCGTTGCGGCCGCTTTTGGTGCGACCACTGCAGTTGGTTCGCCAACGTGGCCATCTAAAGACGCCTTTAAGACCACCGTTGATTGGGTGGTCAAAGTCACACTAAATTGACCGTTGGCATCAGCGGTCACGGTTTGGGCGGCGCCATCAGCAGTCGTCGCCGCAATTTGGGCATTGGCAGCAGTCGTCCCCGTGACTATTACCGTACCATTATCTGCGCGAGTCGCTTGAGCCCCCATGATCTCAAGTTGCGCTTTGGTGGTAGCTGGTGTTTCAGTGGTGGTCGTTTTGGCTACTGAAGCTTTGAGCACCGCGACATTTGACGTGGTACCAGAATCAGATCGGCTGATGTACGCTCCTGCGTCGTCATCTGAGATCGTATCAGCTTGGACTGTGTTACCTTGCATCAATGGCATAACCGTAAAGAAGGATGTTACCAACCCACTAAATACCCAGATCTTGCCATCTTTGAACATTTTATAGTGAATTTTTTGACCCGCGTCCATTCGGACATAATTATGTTTCGAATCTAACTTTAATTTCATTATGATCCTCCTCACCCTTGTATATGCATGGAAAGTGTGAATTACTTCATGGGGTATACAATCCTGCTGATGAGGTGAGTATATCAAACGTAAAACGCAAAAATACGCCAGAAATACAAAAATTCTTTTGGTAATTATGGAACGATAATTAAACGCAAATTGCAAGAACAAGTTAGCCACCCCATGGCACGACACCGTGAGATGAACTGTTATCTTTGATGAGTTGAGTTAGCTGGCTACGACTACCTTGGCAGCTCGTCGCTGAGCTCGAGCGCGCTCA
>NZ_BAAFZI010000089.1:0-5286 GCF_045862175.1 Lacticaseibacillus salsurae
GGTCTGGTAACTTGAGGCACTGATTGGCAAGTTGCCTAAAGTTGATACGATGAAGAAACTCTTGGAACAAAACGAGCCCGGCGTCATTTGAAAGTTGACCGCCGTCGGCGGTCACAGTCACATTGGTATTGCATTGCAGGGATAAGCTGGTTAAAGTTGAGATGGTGTGAAGCCTCGCTTTCGTGATGGTTTTCGTTGACTCAACCTTAGCATATAGGCGCACCCAATGGGTGAAACACCAAAGCAGCGCAGTCCCGTGTGAATCGTGGGATTGCGCTGCTTTTTTGAAATTCTATGAATAATCCAGGTCCAAATATCACTCCTACAAAGGTCACGTTGGTCTCATTGCACCTAACAACTTGAATCAGAAGTTTGAAACCACACAGCCACTCACAGTGTTCCATACCGATGTGACCCAGGTACGGCTGTACAACGGCGAGTGGGGCTATATCTCGTCAATCACAGATGAAGCCAGCCGTGAAGTGATCGCGGCTATTGTCAGTGCTTCTCCCAATAAGGCTTTGATTCAGGCGTCACTTGATGAATTAGAGCATCACCTTAAAGAAGGTATCAAACCAACTCTTCACTCTGATCAAGGGTGGCAATATTAAATGGTGGACTACCAGCAACGTCTCAAGGCTATGAACATTACACAGAGCATGTCTCGTAAAGGTAACTGTCACGATAATGCGCCCATCGAAAGCTTCTTCAACCTCCTAAAACGTGAGTGCTTGAATCGGTATCAGATCAACACGCTCTCAGATCTGCGCAAGCTGGTGAACGGTTACGTGGATTGGTTTAACAATGTCAGAATTTCGAGAAACAAAAATGGCTTGACCCCAGTTGAGTACCGGGAACAAACCATGATTGCTTAATTCAAAATCTAAATTGTCTAACTTTTCTATTGCACTTCATGATGGGAAGTCGTTTTGTTTTTGACAATATTATTTATCCCGAATTTCTGTGTACCTTGCCACATTTCAATCAAATCCACACAGCCTGAACTCATTACAATCGCCAGGCTGTGAATGGGTAAGCATCGAAGTCAAGTACTACATGATACTTTTATTCTTGGCCTTGATAGCTAAATGTAACGTCAGAACAGCTGGCGACCCGAACGAGTTCATAGTACAACGCAGCTAAGTCACGATCCTTCAACGTCTGGAGATAATCGTTCAAGGCATCGGCCCTGAGGGTTGTCAACTTACCGGCCAAATCATTTTTGAAATCGTAGCCGTTAATTGGGCGCTTGATTCGCTCGTCAAGCATTGCTGCCATCGCAGTTTCAGCTGCTTCCGAAGTGGTTCGCGGCAAGTCAACCAAGCTACCGTCTCTAATCGTACATGCTGTCTGAACGCCACGATCAATGACAATAATTCGGTGTTTCCTTTGGGCGGGTATAATCTCCGTGTCTCCTGAAACGGAGAGCCTTGCCTGGTTGGTTTTTGCATCCACGTGCAGCGTTGATATCACTCGCTTATCACCGTCATCCTCAACCATTTCAAAAGTATTATCTGCACCTGGATATACCCACCAATCAATTGTGCCTGGTAAGGCAGTGCCGAAGTCCTCGGATTGATCAGCCCCAACCATTGGAATGATTGCCCCTGCCCGAACAAAGACCGGGTATTCCTCCAACCGACGATTAACGATCATTTCCGTATTACCTGGATAGTGCCATCCTGTTGTCATATCACGCCAATCGCCTTCCGGAAACCACATCTCTGCGGTGCCGTATTGTAAGGCTACCGATTCAGGTGCAGTTATTGGCATGACCATCATCTGGGTTCCAAATCGGTACTGGTTACGATACTGGTAGGCACGATCATCGCGTGGATAAGTGTAATACATCGGTTCAATCAGTGGGCTACCCTGCTCATGAGCTCGTACGTTCATCGTGTAAAGGTATGGAACTAAGCGATGTCGAAGTCGCAAGAACTCGGTCATTATCTGTTGGTAGCGCGAATCATATTTCCACGGCTCTTTGCCAGAGTATCGATTATTTGAACTGTGCAATCGGTTGATCGGGCTGAAGACCCCAAGCTGCATCCAGCGTGTCGTAAGCTCAGCATCCCGGACTCCGCCCATGTGACCACCAATGTCGTGACTCCACCAACCATAGCCAATATTGGAGGCAGTTGCAGTGAAATATGGTTGAAATGCCAAGGATCGCCAGCTGATAATTGTATCACCGGAAAAGCCGATTGGATAACGATGACTACCCGGACCAGCGTACCGGGAGAGTATCAACCCATTAGCATGGTGCAATTGATGATCTAAATAATGGTAGTGGTTAAGTAACCACAGCGGGTCAACACCTGCAGAGCGTGACACAGTCCCTTGTTGCCAATCGATCCACCAGAAATCAACCCCTTCTTCTTCAAGTGGACGATGCACCAGTTCAAAATAGGCACGTCGGAAATTAAGGTTCATCAAATCAAAAGACGCAGGTTCACCCTTCGACTGATCCAACTTTAACGCCTTGGCTACCGTCTGATACGCCGCTTCAAAAGGCCGAATTCCTTCAGCTGGGTGCACGTTGAGACTGGTTTGTAACCCCAGCGTGTGTAATTTAGTCAGGAAACGCTCCGGATCTGGGAATAACTGCTTATTCCACGTATAGCCCGTCCAGCTGCTCCCGTATTGCTTAGGTGTATCCGTCAGATGCCAGTCCATGTCGATCATGCCAACGGATAGCGGAATCTGTTCGGCGCGGAACCGCTCCATCAGCTTCAGGTAACTCGCCTCAGTATACGGCCAGTAGCGACTCCACCAGTTGCCCAAGGTAAACCGCGGCAGCAGCGGCGTTGCGCCGCTCAGCCGATAAAAATCATGCAGCGCTCTCTTGTAGTGATGGTTGTAGCCAAAGAAATACAGATCCGTTGACTGAGTCGCCTTGGCGCTCAAGGTCTGGTCGTCAGCCAACAGCATAGTCTCGGAGTCATCCAGCAGCGCGAACCCGTCCCGGGAAATGATGCCATCCTGCAGCGGGGTCTCACCGTCACAGCCGTCCAACGTCCGGGCGGTCCCTTTCAACGTGTTCGGGTGATTGCCGTACCGATACGTCCCGCCGTAACGCTCGTCAGCCGGGGTCATCTGGATCACCAAGCCGCTCGGCGAGAAGGGCTGCTTGTCATAGAAAAGATGCAGTTCCTTCGTGATGATCTCAAGCTGGTCGGCTTTGTCGATCACCGTGTAGTCAAAGACCGGAAAACTCCGGTTGGTGACCTGAATCGTGCGCTGGTCAACGAACTGGCCCTGCGTTGAATATTCCAAGCGCAGCAAGCCATCGGTCAAGACGGTGATGCGATAGTGGCCATCCGTCAATACGTTGTTTTTCATTTTCATCCCTCACTCGGTTAGTTTCGAGGCGATTTTCACTCTAGTCAAAAGCAGGCCCTCGAAAGGACCCACTTTTGCCCATCAAAGCATCGTCTACGCCTTCACCTCAACCACGAATGCCTCATACGGCCGCAACTGCCGATCGCCGCCAGTCAGCGCGGTGTCCGCATAATTGCTGATGATCAGCCGTTCAGCCTGATCCGTCAACGTGAACGCATTCGACTTTGCTGAGACGTTGGCAACAATCAGCCACCGGCGGTTTTGGTCCGTCCGGTAATAAGCAAACACGTCATCGGCGGTGTCTTCAAGCAAGGTATAATCGCCCCAAACCACCAAGTTATTCTGCTTACGCAAGGCAATCAGCTGCTGATATGTGGCCCAAACCGAATCCGGATCAGCCACCTCGTCCGCCACGTTATACTGCACGTGGTTAGGGTTGATGTGCAGCCACGGCTTGCCGGTGGTGAAGCCCGCCCCGTCAGCACTATCCCACTGCATTGGCGTGCGCGCGTTGTCGCGCCCTTTGACATTAATGGAGTTGATCACATCCGCCGGGTTATAACCCGCCTCAACCCGTTCGTTGTAGAGATTGATGCTTTCAATATCGTCAATTTCTGCAACCGAAGTGATCGGGTAGTTCGTCATACCGATTTCTTCACCTTGATAGATGTACGGCGTCCCCTTCATCATGTGTAGTAGGATCGCAAATAACTTCGCACTCTGATCATGATAATTCTGATCATCCCCCCAGCGCGAGACGATGCGCGGTAAGTCGTGATTGTTCCAGAACAAGCTGTTCCACCCCTGATCACCTAACGCCGTCTGCCACTTGGAAAGCACCCGTTTCAAGTCAGGAACTGCCAGCGGTTGGAGGTCCCACTTATCCTTACCCGGCTGCTGGTCAAGCCCGCTGTGCTCGAATTGGAACACCATCGACAGTTCGTGCCGCGCAGGGTCTGAGAACAGCTTAGCAATCTCAGGTGTTGCGCCCCAAGTCTCGCCTACGGTCATCAAGTCTTGACCCTTGCCGCCGAAGGTCGCCTGATTCATCTCCTGCAGGTAGTCGTGGAGCTTCGGCCCGTTGCCCGTGATCATCTTATCGGGCTCCTTGCCGATCAGATCGATCACATCCATGCGGAACCCGCCGATCCCCTTGGCAATCCAGAAGTTCATCATGTCATAGACGGCGTGTCGAACCGCTGGATTGGCCCAATTCAGATCTGGCTGTTTCGGGCTGAACAGATGCAGATAGTACTGGCCAACCGTTGGGTCATATGTCCAAGCTGGACCGCTAAACGTCGAACGCAGACCGTTCGGTACATCCTGTCCTTCAACTGGATCGCGCCAGACGTAAAAATCGTGATACGGTGCATCTTTGGCTTTTCGGCCCTCCACGAACCAGCGATGCTCATCGCTGGTGTGGTTCACGACCAGATCCATCACGATCCGGATCCCGCGCGCCTTGGCTTCCGCAATCAGTCGTTCCATATCCGCCATTGTGCCGAATTCCGGCAAGATCGCTTCGTAATCCGAGATGTCGTACCCATTGTCATCGTTAGGCGACGCGTAGACCGGGCTAAGCCAGATGCCTCCGATACCCAACTGCTGCAGGTAGTCTAGGCGTGAGATGATCCCTGGGATATCACCGATTCCATCCCCATTGCTGTCTTGAAAGGAGCGCGGGTAGATCTGATACATGACAACGTTTTGCCACCATTTTCCAGTAGTCATTCAATTACCTCTTTTTTATTCAAGGTACTGTCAAACGTACCTCGTTTAAATTCATAATTTCCGAACAATAAAAAACACCCGAACGTCTTCTTCTGATATTCTTGGTGTGCAACCAACAAGAAAATCCAGAAAGAAGGATTCGAGTGCATACACCATTAATATCGTATTTAGTTCTAGTAATCAAGCTCCAAAGACAAATTATCTTGGTACTTT